>CAZVPE010000029.1:0-8833 GCA_964628155.1 uncultured Polyangiaceae bacterium
TCGGGGAGGTCCGGCGTTTTGCCGCGCTTGTATTCGATGGGCACGACGCGACCGTCCGCATCCCCTTCGACGACATCGATCTTCGCGGTGATCCCGAGTCGCTCGGAGGACAGCCAAACCGTCCGAGCCTCGTAAGGCGGCTGCTCGGACGATGTCTCCTCGGCGGACGCTTCATCGCTCGGCGGCGCTTCCGCCGGCGGCGGCGGAAGGTTGCCTCCGGGACGGTCGGCGCGCCTGTGCGCCACCCGTCCTTCGACGGTGAACGCATTGTCGGCGAACTCGCCTTGTGCCCACTCCAGGTAGAGAAGGCGCTCGCAATAGAGCGCCTCGTTGATCATGCGGGCCGGGACGAGATCGGGCGGCGAACCTGCGAGCGGCAGGCGGCGCGGAAGCGGCTTGGCGCGGAGCGCTTCGGCGGGTGAATCCGGGTTCGAGTGCAGCGGATCGTTGGGCATCGGGGCCTCCGATGCGCAGATTGCGCCTACCTCGTCGTCGAATCGGTGGTCGCGATGGACGGGGCTGGGCGGTTGTTCACGGGGCGCCCTACTTGATCCACTCGATTCTGTTGGCGAGCTCCCGCGGCTCACGGGCGAGAGCAACGAGCGCAATCGCGCGCACGGCGTCTCCGACCATCGTGTACGGAAGGATGAACAAGACCCCTGGGAAGCGGCCGCCCCGGGCGACGAGGTCGTCGGCAAGCGCGAGAAAGTCGTGATCGGCGGTGACGATGACCCGTCCAAGGGCGATCGCGTGCTCCATCTGTCGAGCATCGGGCGCCCGGAGGAGCCCTTCCTCGCTGGCCGATCCGACGTCGACACCCCGCCGGCGCAAACCCGCTACGATTCGAGCGTCGACGCATTCGTCGGCGTAGAGACGAAGAGCCACAAGAGAGCCTAGACGCCCGCGCGACCGTCCGGCGTGCCGGATGGGTACTTTCGCCGAAGCGCATCGATAAGGGTCTGGGCCTCAATCCACTCAGCCTGAATCTTGTCGCGATGGTCGTAGTAGTAGGCGAGGGCCGCATGGATATCCGCCAGGCTCAAGTGCGGGTGCGCTTCGACAATCTGGTCGGGTGTCATCCCGAGATGGTCGTACTCCGACGCGATTTGACTGACTTTGATGCGGGTCCCCGCCACGACAGGCCTCGGCCCTTGGTCGTCGATGTGCAACGGAAGAGAGCGCGCGGCCTGCATGATAGGATGGTAACCCAGTCGCGTGCATGCCGCACTCCGTCGGAAGTCACGACGGAACGAGGAGTCCCAGATCGCGCCTCCCGAGCCGTCGAGCGACGCCTCAGCGCCCCAACAGCAGCCCTCGGATCGAGAGATCCTCGTCGAGTTCGGGCCAGTGGATGCCAATCCCGCCGCCAATCCACCGCCAATGTTCGCGTGCCTCCCGCGACGCCTCCGCCAAGCGCGGAAACCAGGCCAGCGGTACCGTGATCTCTCGGCCGTCGCTCAAGCGTACGCGTAGCGCGAGTTCGTCGATCGTGGCCTCGACGCCCGTGGGCTCACTCTTGATGGCCGAAGTGCTCATTCCATGCCTCCAGGATCTCGGCGCGACGATCTCGAAGTATCTGACGAATGTCGCGCATCTGTTTGGCGTTCAGCCGGTGGGCTTCGGCGAAGGCAACCGGCTCGACCCAGAGTTTTGCATAGCCGTCAGCTACTTCCACGTGCACGTGAGGCGGCTCAAAGCCCTCGTTGCTGAAGAAGAAGAAGCGATAGGGGCCGACTCGAAAGACTGTGGGCACGACGGCCATCAACGTACACCATGCGGCTGGCGCGGCGCGCCCCCGGCGGTGCCCGTCGAACATGCGGTTCAAGGGTCCGCGCGTCGGGCAACACTCGCAGGGGAGAAGCTTCCGTACCCTCCCTGGTCTGTGCGCTGGATCGCCGACTCGAAGACGACCTGCACCCCGCGCAGCCGCATCACACGAGGGTCGGCCTCGAAGACTTCCCGCGATGTGAGCAGCGAGGACGCAACGGAGCGCGTCATGGGTACCGTCCAAATCGGCCATCGAAAGAAACCCGTCTTCCATCCGCCGCGGCACCCCGCTGTCTCGATGGAGGTGCCGTTCGGGGCCACGCGCACGAACGAGAGTCCGCGAAACGCAAGCCAGTCGGCGCCCGGCACCCCCAACTTCTTCTCCTTCGACGGATCACCTGCACGGAGCGCGTAGTCGCGCGATTGCCTGTTGTCCCATTGAAGCACCGGCAGGGGGCGCGCGTACCGCCAGGGCCCGAATAGAGCCTCGGCCAGATCGTCGTGCGTCACGCCCTTCCTGAGCTCGTCCGCCATCCTCAGAAACTCCTGCTGTCCCGCCGTGAAGTGCAATGCCGTGGGCTTCGTGTTCCCGTTGTTGTCGACGGCAACGTCGGTGGCGAAGGCCGCCGCCAGGGCCAGACTCGCCGTGGACCCCGACACCACGATGGCCTTCAGGTACTTGACGAATTCTTCGGGCGGCGGCTTCAGATCGTGCGCTTCCGACCCGTCGCCGCCCTTCCGATAACGAAGCTGGAGCGCGGGTTCGTTTGCAAACGCTGCCGCGTCACGCACAAGAAGGTCCAAGAGCGCTTCGCGCGCCGGCCCATCCCGAAGAGCCGGTCGATACGCGCCGACCGTACGCCAGACGAGCTTCGGCTCAGATTCGCCCCTCCCATGATCGGCAACCGCGTTGAGTACGCCGAGGGCTGCCAAGAGCCCGAGTGGATTCTTTCCGTCGAGCCCAGTAAACAGGACCTCGCTCATATTGGCCTCGAGCTGGCGGATGTTTGGTTCTGCTCCTCTTCGCTGCGACGATGATCCGCGAGGCGCAGGATTGCCTCGAGCCAGGCGAGCCCAAACCATCCGTACCGCTGGGTGAGCCTCCAGAAGCGATCGGCAATACCCGAGTCAAGAGCGGCGAGATCGTGCTTGCTGGATACCGTAATTCGAATGCCGTCTGCGTCGAGCGTCATGTCCACCGGCTCGGGATCCTCGACTGTAGGCGCGAAGGGGCGGCACCATCCATGGTGGGAAGCTACGAGGTGAAGGACGAGCTCCGGGTCCCCAGACTCAGCAAGAAGACCGACGCCCTTTTGAAGGAGCGAAACCGATGAAAGCTCGTGGCGCGCTCCCCTCGGGTACCTCGATCGCTCACGAGCTCGGACACGAGTAGCGCGGTCGGCCGCAACGATCTTGCTCTTCGCCAGTGGCTCGGAGTCGTCGTCGTCGGATAAGAGGCTGCCGCCGCGAAGTAGGCGCTGAAAGCGCGGATCCACCTTCCCTGCGTCGTGCCACCGAGCCGCGATCTCGAGGTCACGGACCCTTTCCTCGGGAAGGCCGCACTGCGCTGCGAAGCGGCCGGCCCACGTGCGCACGCCCTTCATATGACAGTCGAGCGTCACCTGGACTCCCGTGTGCGACGCCCCGTCGTCTTCGGACGAAACGTCCGTGCCGTCGTCCCGGCAACGCGTTCTTCCGACGAGGCCGAGATAGGCGGGTTCGCGGGTCGTCCCAAGATCGACGGAACGGAGCCGAACGATCGCCGGGGGGCGCCGCTTGCTCTTGTTGAGCTCGCGCACGATGTCGCCGAGCCATGGCGGTAGCGTCACGGCTTCAATCTCAGACAGCCACCGAGCGACGCGTTCGCTTTCGTCATCGTCTTCGTCGTCATCTCCTGCTGGCTCCGGAGCATGCCACGCAGCGTCCGTCAGGGCGGGATGAAGCCGCAGGGCCGGGCGTCGCGTCTGCTCCCAGCGTGCTCGGTCCCCGAGGTCGGTGACGGGAGCGCTCGAAGACGGATCCCACGTACCGAACGAGAGGCCTCCGTAAGCGCAGGGAACGACGAGTGTCATTCCAGGACGGAGCCCATCTGCGTAAACCACCGCGCTATCGTCGCCCTTCCACAAGAGCGCTCCCCGTGCCGTTCCTGATTCGGCATGTCTTTCGTCTTCCGCCTCCGAGCGACCCTCGACGTCGGCGATATCCGCCGCCGGCCTCCCGCCGAGCCACGCGCGGACTGCCCCAATGGGCACCGAGAGCGCCTCGAGTCCCGATGGAGGACAGACATCCATACGCTCGAGAAGCGCCGCTAACGCGCGGTCGCGTCGCGTCTTCTCTTCCGGATTTGCCACTTGCCCCGAATCTGCCTGCTCGATGAGTTCCGGGCTCACATCGGCGCGCCAGACGATTTGTACGTCGGCATCCGGTCTTTGATCCACTCCGTGAAGCCACAACGAGACGTCAGGGTCCGGCCACGGAGCAGGCATGGTCTGCGCCCACGCGTCAAGATGGGCTGGAAGCATGACCGGCGCCCTCGATGAGCGAGGAAGCATGCTGGCAAGATCATCGCCCTTCGGGAGGCAAGCGTCCATGGCTTGAATCCCGAAGTCTCGTGGCGACGTTTCGAGCCACTGCCATGTTTCCCCGAGCGCTGCACCGTAGACAAAGTCGGGGTCATCTTTGCCGATGGCGTCGGAGCGCACGAGGACGACTCCACGAGCATCGGGAATCGCGCCCATCCGATTCAATCTTCCAAAACGTTGCCTGAGCGCGTCCAGGGACGCACACTCGGTGACGATTGCGTCGAAGTCGAAGTCGGCACCGGCTTCTATGCATTGCGTGGCAACGACAACGATCGGCGGCGCCTCAGGATCGCGTGATCGCCCGGAAGACACACGCTTCGAGAGCTTCTTATCCAGATCCGTGCGGTCCAGCGGTCGCATACGGCCAGTCACGAGAAACACATCATCACCGCTGCGGCCCCGAATGAGCTGGAACACGTCGAGGGCGGTTGCGACCCGATTCACAACGATGCCCACTGCACGTCCAGGCGTCGCGAGCCCTTCGACGCGTTTGGCGCACTCTTCAGCGAACCTCGCGCGCTTCGCCGCTTCGGTGCCGGCCACCTTGACCATGGCACTTTGGATTGGCTTGGCAGCACGCAGTCGCCGGGCGAGACGCTCGTCCTGGTGGTCTTCGGCCGTGAGCCCAAATGCCTTCTGCGGTTCGCCGGTCGTCGCCGACATCGCTACGCACTGCCAGCGATCGGGAAGAGAGCTGACTTGCGCTCGGTAGTGACGAATCGCACCGAGGGTCTCTCGAAACGGCTGGGAGAGGTGCACTTCGTCGAGCAGAAACAGTGTGTCGTTTCCGAGCAGCCCGGCGTGAATCGGACGCATGGCGTCACTGACACCGTAGCCCCGAAAGAGAAGCCTTGACCCGACCTGATCGACGGTCGACACCGCCACGACGGGCTGGTCAGGTCTCCTTGCCCATGCGTCATCGCGCGGCATGCCGCCCCGTAAGTGTGCGCGAGCCAGTGGCTCCCCGGTTCCGCTCAGGGCGCAGAGCCTCTCCCGCACCGCACCGAGCACGCCGCCAGTGGCTCCCGAGAGTGCGTCGGCAATCGTCCTCGCGCGCTCGAAGGCCTGATCGACAACGGTCCGTCGATCGACGACCATGACGATGCGACGCGGGGCGTGCCGCTCGACCGCGGGCCGTCCGGCATCGAGCGCGAGGTGAAAGAGCGCGACGTCGATTGTGGCCGTCTTTCCGGTGCCCGTGGGGAGATCGATCAGCTCCGGCCACAGACCGTCGCTCGCGACCTGCGCGAGCAGCCGCTCTTGCCAAGGGAAAGGGAGATGACCGTGAATCGCTGCGAAGTACGCGCCGAAGTCGGCCGGTTTAAGTTCAACCATGATCGCCCAACGGTCGGAAGAGCCCGAGGCCCAGGTAGCGTCCCGCTCCCACCAGAATGGGACCTTCGACTGGATTCTCGAACGTGAGGCGCGCGTGAACGAGGACGCGCTGGATCGGTGGCTTTCCGGTCTGGTAGGGCGGAAACTGGCGTGCCTTGTCGCCTCCGGCAAGGGGTGCGGCAGGCATGGCCGTCACTCGCTTCGGCCTCGGGAGACCAATTCGCTCGCACGCGACGGCGATCGTCTCTTCGGCTTCCGCATACGCGGCCGATTGTCTCTCCGCGTCTGCAGCGCGAAGGTCGCCTGGATTGCGATCCAGCGCAACCGGCGTCGCGCTCGCCCAGGTCGTGGCTCTCGTGCACCATGTCTTTGGCACGAGCGTCGACTGGGCCGCATCTTCCTCCAGCACGGCGAGGAGGAGCCGACCCGCTCGGCCAAGGAGCACGGGGAGGACCGGCGACTCGTCGCCCGCTCCCTGTGCGCGCTGCCACACGCGCACCGCGCCGTAAACCGCTCGTCGCTCGGCCCTGGTCACTTCATGCGGCAGGACGAGCGCGACCCCGAGGATCGACCCGTCCGCGCGATCGTGGCCAACGAATGGAAGCGGGACAATCGCGAGATGCGCTCGCTCGGTCGGTTCGCCGGGGGCGCGATGGCCCGAGAGAATTTCCGGCGCGTCGTCGCCATATGCCTTGAGGAGGGCGCTCCGGACGGAGCGTGCGACGTCGACCGCGCGGACGGACGGCAAACGCGGCCCCCCCACGCGGCGAAGGATGAGCCACTCTTGATCGAAGATCGTCGTCGGGGCGTGACCCTCACGTGAATTGCGCGGACGCACGTACCGCCGGAACGAGGCCGGCATCACGCGGCCCGGCTCGTCAGCCTGGTGTTCGAAGGTGTCGTTCAACGCCGCGAGCTGCCCGGCTTCGACGACACGCAGCATGATCTCATCGTCCATTTGCCGCACCTCGCCGGTTTCATCGGGAACCCAAGAGGGGTCGATGCCTTTCTCGCAAACGCGTACAGTCACCAGCGACGACGAGTGGCCGAGACGCACGACGCGTGCGGCGAGCGCATCGATCGTGGCGCGTTGAGCGGAAGAAACCTCCGCTGTCCGCCACGCGAAAACGACGCGCGGGTCGTCCGGCGTGACGGAAGGAAACGTGCGCGGCTGCTTGCCACGATGTTCCGGCAAGAGCGAGGCGGCTCTCGCGGGCCCGTCTTTCCCTTCCTTTCCCGCCGGCACCGCCGCGATTGCCCTTCGTACCCCGTCATCGAACCGCGCCCTGGTCTTCGCCACCTTCTTCTCGGTGCGAGCGAGCTCCTTGGCATCCCGGGTCCTCGCGACTTCTAGTTCGGCGGTCGCGTCGTCCAGGGCCCGTCGCTCGTCCTCGACCGAGCTCACGACGCTTGCGTCGTTCACCGGGACGAATACGGTCACGACTTCTCGCGCGCTTGCGTCGGTGGCGCTGATTTCGGGAGGACCAAGGCGCTCCATCCATTCAAGCGCGGCGCGCTCGTCTTGCGAGAAACCCGGAGTCTCGAAATGTGCTGCGACGAGCGCCGAAAAAAGCCTTGCGGGGTGCGGTGGCCATTCGGCCTTCTTGCGGTCATCGAAGGCTGTCGCGACGTAACGACCCGTAAGCAACGCCACTTCGAGGGCCAGCATCAGGTCCCCGCTTCCGAGTCGGCGTCGCCACTCGCCGCGACCTCCCGACTTTTGCGAATCAGCCCCGCAAGCTTCGGCGCCGGGGTCAGGGTGATCGGGTTGGGGTCCCACCCAAGACCGTGCCCACGCGCCTCTTGCTCGGCTGCCTTCACGAGAGCAGCCGCCTCGGCTTTGGAGAGTGAGAAGACTGTAGGTTCACTACCGTCGCGGCCGATCATCTCGAACACGAGCGGGCCCTTGGCGACGAGAATGGAACGGGACCGAAGATCGAAGTCGTTCTCGCGCTGATACACGATGGCCGCCAGCGCGAGTGCCGCGAGCGCCGATCGTGCCGCAACCTCCGCGGTGTCCCGCTTCTCGTCGCGAATTCGTTCGCCGGAGCAACTCGTCTGAAAACGCAGCCGGCGGAGCCCAGCGAGCGTAAGGACCGTCGTTTGGACGGCGTGGCTCATTGTAACGCCACCTGCGTCGGACTCGATGCTCGGCGGAATGTTTCCGTGGTTGATGGCCGACGGAGATCCCTTCTTTCCATCGCCTCCACTCCGTGAAAATTCGACGGGCTTGCCCCCCTTGACGACTTCAGCTTCCTTGGGGTCAACGGTCCACTCTTGTTCCGGGTCTTTGTGCTTGTAGATCGGTCCTGCCTTCGTCTGGATACCCGCCGGATCGATGCGGCTGGCGGTCTTCACGCCAGCGGTGGCGTCCATCCCCACAATCTCAGAAACGAGGCACCGCTGGAACTTTGCCCCCAATCCGCCCTTTGGCCCCGTGCTGTCCCACACACCGAAGATGAGCGCCGTGGGGCAGTACTTGAACATCGCCGTCGCCTGATCGGGACGCGCATCCGTGACCTCCTTGCCCACCCGCCCGTGGCGAAACGGAAGTCCATCCAGAACGCTGTCACGTAGGAGGGCGTCCGCAATGCGGTGCGGTGCCTGAAGCGCTGTGATCTGCTCGAGATCTTCTAGCCCTTCCTCCTTTGCGAAGTCGACCTGGACGACCGGGAAGGCGAGCTCGCGTCGACGCCAACCTTCGAGAAGCGCCTCCTCGAAGCGGTTCGCCTGCGACGCGACCGAATCGAGGAGAACGGTCGCCACCTCCCGTCCATCGATGTGCCTCCGCTCCATTGCGTACTTGGTTTCCGCGCTGCGTTCCTTGACGTACGTGGGAGGAAACACCTTGTCACCCGGCCCGCCAGCAGGTTCGAGCCGCGTGACTGTCCGAATCGCGGCCGCGCCGCCGGCAACTGCGTTCGTGAGAACTTCGAGAGTGAGAGAGCTCATAGAACCTCCATGCAAACCAGAAACGTGAAAACCACCATCCGCGACACGACGCCAAAACCTATACGCCTCGGTCGTCGCAAACCTACCCTCCGCCCCCAGTGCCCTCCAAGTCCGAATCCCCCCGGCCCCCCCGCCGCCCCCCCCCCCCAACCCCGGCCCGGGCCGCCCACCCGCCACCGCCGCCCGCCCCCCGGCAC
>CAZVPE010000029.1:8843-35680 GCA_964628155.1 uncultured Polyangiaceae bacterium
CCCCACCCCCGTTCCCCTCCCGCATCCCCTCCACCACTCCCGCCAGCCTCTCCACCTCTTCCCCCAGCCTTTCCCGCAGCGCCGCCGCCGCTTTTCCGATCTTCGTCCCGCGCTTGACCACGAGCTGCGCGTCGTGGGCAATTCCTTCGACGGCAATCACGGATCGCTCGATCGCGCGCACGCTCTGCTCGATCGCCCGCACGTCCGCCTCCGAACGCCCGGACTCGCCATGTTCTCTCACGACGAGGGCTCTCGCAACCGATAACGCCGCCTTGAGATACACGTCCGTGTCCGAGTCTTCCGCATCCCAGATGACGAGGAGATCCATGCCAATCCTGCGAAACGGGTCGAACCCCTCGGGCGCGCTTTCGCGCGCGACGATGAATATCCCCACTTGCGCGTCCCGGTTCTTTCGCGCGAGCGCGAGCTCTTCGAGCGCCTTCGCCTCCGTGTAGCCCTTCTCCGCCTTGCACTCGCAGACGATGCGGGCGCCGGGGGCCGCGCTCTCCGGTCCGAAAGTCAATACGTAGTCGCCCACTTTGCGCCCTTCTCTCCCGGGTGTGCCCGCGAGACGCTCGCATACCTCTCCGGCTCGTTGTGCTTCGAGTTGCAAGAGCTCCGCGGCCGCGTACTCGAACGTGTGCCCGTGCGCCGAGCTCCGCGCCGCCTCTTGCCGCCTCACGCGGAACGTCTCGAGCGTCGTGCGAACATCACTCTGGAACCGGGCATTCGCCTCGGCCGTTGCGGTCACGACGGACATGAGCTCGTCGCGAATGCGCGACAGGGGAGACGACTTGTCGTTGAGAGTCAGACTCTTTTCGACGGTGGCCCGCGTGTCGTCGAGCGTCGACGAGAGACGGCGAATGGCCGAGCCCTCACAATCGAAGGAAAACTGGTCCAGGATGGATCGCTGGGCCTTCTCGACGCGCCCGACGAAGCGGCTGAGGGCACCCTGCTCATTGTCGAGTGAGAGCGCGTTCGCGATGCCGACGATGTCCTCCGCCAGCTCGCCACGCAGCTTGCCATTGGCGCACGCGAGTTCGCTCATGAGGCGCGAGAGAGCCGAGTCGGGTCGGTCGGTTGAAAACTCTCGGAGGACTTCGTCCCGCTGCGCCCGGATCGCGCCGTCGAGCAGCCGCCCCAGCGCGGAGGTCGTTTGGGCCGTGTGGGTGGAGAGCGCTTCCCGTACGGACGCGAGCATTCGGTCCGCTTCGCGCTGGATCGACTGGGCGTCGATCGCGCCGCTCGCCTGTCGCAACGCGAGCACGCCGATGCGGAGGGCTTGCTTGGCGAAGGCCTCGCGATCGGGGCCTTCCGGGCGCTCCTCCAGTTCGTCGATAACCTCGGCGTCCGTCACGCACAGAACGAGGCGGACGGCGCGGGCGTTCTCGTTCGCGGGGCGGGTCGAAATAGGCGCGGCTTGCATGACGGCTCTCCTGGCTGTCGCGCCCTGATTTCTTGGGCGCGGTCGTCAGGATGCGCGCGTCCCTTCGTCGAATCGCCCGTGCGGTTAGACGTCGCTGCGCGGCTGCGCAGGTCCACGTCGTGGCTCGCCGGGAATCGCCGCCGGTTCGAGGGCCTGCAAGGCGGCTTGCGCTTGCCGCAGAGCGCCCTGGGCGATCTCGGCCACGGCCTCCGCGAGGACCGGGTTGTCGGGCCGCGCCGCGTCGCCGAGGGCCACGACGAAGCGCGCGAGGCGCAGCACTGCGCTCGTTTCGATGGTGACGCGGATCCCATGGTGCAAACTCTCTACCCGCATTCCCTCGAGAAGGCTGTTCGCGACCCAGTTCGACTCCGGTTCGCGCACGAAAAACGAGCACGCGACGGGAGACCCTTCCCCCTTGTATCCGTCGAGGCTCGCGGCACGAAACGCGGCCACGGCGCTCACGGCGCACTCCCGGAACGCCTCGCGCTCATCGAGGCGCGCATGGACGATGCCGTCGACTCGGAACCATCGAAGGTCGCCGTTGCGATGGCACGTCGCGATGAAACGCGCGGGCGGGCCAACGTCGACCAGGTGAACCGAGACGTGTCGATCGCTGATCCTGCCGCGGCTTGCCGTGAGATACCGCATGGAGAGCGGCACTTTTCGGACGGCGGCGTCCTCCACGGCCGGCACGTGCTGCTCTTCGTGTTCGCTCGCCTCGCGCGAAAGAACCGGGGCCTCGGCAATCCCCTTTTCTCGAGCCGGGAGCTGCTCCACGAGGACCGCCAGGAGCCGCTCACGCGCCTTGCTGCGAGGCAGTCGCCGGAGCTGGCGCAAAAGCTCCGGGACGTCGTCCTTCTTGAAGAGGACACCGCCCGGGAACCATGTCTTGGGGAGGCTCCAGTAGACGTGCGGGTGGTCCCTCTCGCTCTGGACGGGAATCCCCCCCGCGCTCAGCTCCTCGAGCACCTTGCGCAGGGCTTCGGTCCGTACGCCGATCTCCCGTGCGAGATCGGCCTGCGACCACGTGCGGCGCGCGAGCAACGCCGCGATGACCGACGCCACCGTCTCCGTGCGGCTCCGCTGTCCCATCCGAGCATCGTACCCGCAATCGCCCCCACCGCCGACAGGCGCCACTCTCGCTTCAATCCGCCCCGCCCCGCAACCGCGCCACCGTGGCCGCGCGGTCGTAGTGATAGGCGATTTGCTCCTCGTCGTACCGCGCCTCTTGCCCGACGACGCACCGCGATCGCACCTCCACCGTGGCGGCGGCCCCCGCGTGCGACCAGCCGCCGACGCACGGCGCCGGGCACCCGTCGCACGGCGGACGGATGGCCAGCGGGGGATCGACCTCGGCGTCGACCAGCCACGCCCCGCGCAGGGCCCACCACGCGCCATACTCCGGGTGGATCAGCATCCCGAAGGGGCCCGGCCTCCCGAGACCGACCAGCCGCGCCATCGCAACGAAATCGACCCGCGGGTTGGCGTGAAACGCGGCCTCGAAGCGGCGGAGCCGGACGCCGGCGCCCTCGAGGGCCGCGTCGCCCCGCGCGAGGATCGCCGAGACGAATCGGTCGAGCGGATGCGGCTGGTCCCATTTCGCCCGCTCGCCGCCCATGTCTTCCCGGAACCGCCGCCACAGAGCGGGCCCGGCGCTGCCTGCGACGATGAGGCCGCGCGCTCCGGGCAGCCAGACGCCGGACCGATACGCGGGGGGCGCGGCGGCGTCGTACGCCTCGGCGCCGCACGACGCGACGAGCTCGACGCCGGTCCCTGCCAGGGCCTCGCGGATCAGGACGGTGGCGTTCGGGACGGCGCTCACGGGTCTCACGCGCGTGCCTCGCGCAGACGCGCGCCCACAGCATAACGCCTTGCGACCGGTCGCGGGCGCGGCGGATGATACGCCCCGTGCGATGGGCCCCCGGCTTCGCCCTGATCTCCGCGCTGCTCCTCGGCGGCGAGCCCCCGGCTTCGGCGCCCCCGGGGCTTGTCGCTCCTCCGTTCGATGACTCGGCCTTGCCGGAGCATGCCGACGACGTCGTCGACTACACGGTGCGCGCGACGCTCGACCCAGTCACCCACATGGTCCACGGCGAGGGGACGATCGTTTGGCGCAATACGAGCTTGGCGCCCGTCCGCGAGCTCTGGCTGCACCTTTATCTGAACGCATTCAAGAACGAGCAATCCACGTTTCTCCGGGAGCGGGTCGGGGGGCGCGGCAGCAGTCCTCCGGAGGACTGGGGTTGGGTCGACGTTCGCCGGTTGGCGCTGCGCGATCCGGACGGGACGGCGACCGAGCTGTGGCCCGTCGCGGAGCTCCATCGGCCGGGCGAGACCGACGAAACCGACGCGCGCGTGCCGTTGTCCCGCGCGGTCGCGCCCGGCGAGAGCGCGACACTCGAGGTCGTCTTCGACGACAAGCTGCCCGCGGTCGTCGAGCGCACGGGCTACTGGGGTAGTTTTCACATGGTCGGCCAGTGGTTTCCGAAGATCGCGCGGCTCGAGCGCGACGGTCGCTGGGCGCACTTTCCCTTCCATCACCTGTCGGAGTTCTACGCGGACTTCGGCACGTACGACGTGACGATCGACGTCCCCGAGGGCTTCACGATCGGCGCGACCGGACCGCTCGTCGAGTCGCGGATCGAGAACCGAAGACGCGTCGAACGTCACGTGCAGCGAGACGTGCACGATTTCGCGTGGACGGCCTGGGACAGGTTCGAAACCCTTCGAGACGAGATAGGTGGGGTTCGGGTGGCCGTGCTCTACCCCCCGGGCTACGGGCCGGTGGCGCGGCGCGAGCTCGCCGCGGTACGCTTCGCGCTCCCGTACTACGGGGCGCGCTACGGCCGCTATCCGTACGACGTCTTGACGCTCGTCCATCCGCCCGAGGGAGCGCGAGAAGCGGGCGGAATGGAGTACCCCACGCTCATCACGAGCGACGGAGCGTGGTGGGATCCCCCCGCGGTGCTCACGCCGGAGATCGTCACCATCCACGAGCTCGGGCACCAGTGGTTCTACGGCATGGTGGCGACCGACGAGCTCTCCTGGCCGCTGCTCGACGAAGGCATCAACCAGTTTGCCGAGATCGACGCGATGGCCAAATGGCGCGGCGAAGGTTCGGCCGTGGATTTCGCGGGTCTGCGGGCGAGCGACGCGGCCGTGCAGGCCGTCGGCGGGAACATGGCGGTGCACGACGAGCCCGTCGCGCAGTCCGCGAGCGCCTTCTCGAACGGTTCGAGCTACGCGCGCCTGGTCTACGCGCGCACGGCCTCGGTCGTCGAGACGCTGGCTCGGGTCTACGGCGATGCGTCCGTGGCGCGCGCCTTGGGCGCATACGCGCGCCGCTACCGATTCCAGCATCCCGAACCGGAGCGCCTCCTCGAAGCATTTCGGGACGCGATGGGACCGCGCGTCGCGTCGACGCTTCGTACGGCGCTCTTCGACAAGGGCTGGGTGGACTACGCCGTCGACGGAGTCGGGACGCAGGAAGCGCAGCGCCTGGCGGGCGTGTTCGACCGAGACGGCAAACGGGAAAAGGTCGATCCGGGCGCCAGCGCCGAGGGGGGGTGGGACAGCTTCGTCCTCGTGCGCAGGCGCGGAACGCTGTCGTTCCCCGTCGACGTGGAATTGACGTTCGCGGACGGTTCGACGCGCCGGGAGCATTGGGACGGGGAAGGAGAGTGGCAGAGGTGGGCGTGGCACGGCGCGTCCGCGCTTCGGTCGGCCGTGGTCGACCCTGACGACCGCGTGCTCGTCGACATGAACCTCGGAAACAACGTCGGTGCAGTCTCGAGCGCGGGCCGATGGGCGCCGCGGACGTTCGAGCGCGCGACGTACTGGATGCAGCTGGCGCTTCAAGCGGTTTCGCCGTGAGTCGGCTCTTGCTGCGGAGACCGACGGCGATGCGGGCGCGCCGCCATCCGTGGGCGCTCGCGGGCTTGTGGGGCTGGCAGAGCGCGCTCGCCGTCGTCGTCAGCTGGCCGGCGGCATCGTTCGTCGCCTCCATTTACGGCACGCCTCCGCGGCGCGACGGGCCGCTCTGGGATTCGGGTGGCCACGCTCTTCTCGATTTTTTGTGGCACGGCGCGCGGGGGCTGGCCCCGATCGCGACCACCGCGGAAATGGCGCTCGGCATCTGCGCGACGGTCGGGCTCTTGCCGGCCGCCGCGGCGATGGTCGCAATCGCCTACACGAAGGCGGATCGGCGTCCCGTGGGCTTCGTGGGCAGCGCCGGGGGCGCGGTGCGCGCGATGCCGTCGCTGCTCTGGCTCTTGCTCGTGGTCGGCCTGGCGCAAGCGGCCACCGTCGTTCTCGGTGTGCTCATCGCGGAGGGAGCGCAAGCGTGGCTGCACGACGGCTGGGGCGAGCAGCGAGCGGACCGCGTGGCCGCCGCGATCGCCGTCGTGTTCGCGATCGCGGCCTCGGGAGTCGGCGTGATGCACGACCTGGCGCGAGCAGCGGTTCTGTGCCGGCGGCTGACCGGGTGGCGTGCGCTCGGCCTCGGCGCGCGCGTCTTTGGGCGAGCTCCGCTGCCCCTCTGGTGGTCGTGGGCGTGGCGCGCGGTCACGTCTTGGATTCCGGTGTTGGCCGCCGCCGCCGTGGCTGCGCGCGTGGGGGGCCGTGGCGGCGGCCCACTGATTCTGCTCGCCGTCCTTCATCAGGGCGTCGTCCTTTCCCGCGTGGCGCTGCGAACATCGTGGCTCGCGAAAGCATTGCGGTCGGTCCACGCCGTCGACCCGGCGTAGCCGACCAAGAATCATCGCGATCGGATCGGGCCCTTCTCGATTAAGCAGGTGGAAGGAGCGAAGCTCGTCGTAGATCGGTCACCCCCTTCGAACAAAGGCCAATATTTCCCTGGGTTTTGAGCGGGGTCCACGACGAGAGCGGCTTCTTCGAGAGCAAACGCCGCACAAACGCTTGGAACCGCCGCGTGCCCGACGAGAAACGGCGCACAATCTCTTGGAACGGACGCGCTCCCAACGAGAAACGTCGCGCGAACCGTTCGAAGGGCCGCCTCTTCGATTGAAGGCGTCACCCAGACGACTGGAGCAGACGCATTCCCAAGAACAACCGCGCCACGCACCATCGGAATCGACGCGTCGCCGATTGAAAACGAAACTCCGACCGTTGGAGCAGCCGCCGCCTCAAACGAAGCGTAGGAGGGACTGTTGGAAACGAAACCTAGCCAATCGGAAAGGCCGCGCCGACCATTGGACTTGCCTCTCGACCAATCGAACAGGCCAAAGGACGCCCGGAGTCCGCCGCAGAAGTCCGCCGATTCCAGCCAAGGACCCGAGCGACGGAGCCGCGAGTAGAAGCAGAGCCAAGGACCCGAGCGACGGAGCCGCGAGTAGAAGCCCGGCGATTTTCGGCGAGAGCGAGCGAGGCCGGCGGCGAGCGCGCGGAGCGTACGACCGTACGCGAGCACGCTCGACGCCGGGATCGCGAAGCTATCGGCGAAAAGCGCCGGGCTTCTACCGGTAGATTTGTTCGTAGCGCCGGGCCGGACGCTCCCAGCCGCGATCGAGGCGCATCGAGCGGCGCACGAGCGCGGGCCACCGGGGTAGGGAACGCGCGGCGACCGCGCGCTCGGTCGCCGCCAAGAGGGCGTCGGCGGTGGGTTCGCCGAACAGGAATCCCGTTCCGGTCTCGAGCTGTGCGTCGCAGTCGACGATCGTGTCGACCAGGCCGCCCGTCGCGTGGGCGACAGGGAGAGCGCCGTAGCGCTGCCCGAACATTTGCACGAGGCCGCACGGTTCGTAGCGGCTCGGAACGAGGACCAGGTCGGCGCCGGCGAAGATGCGGTGCACGAGCCCTTCGCTCGCCGCTCCCACGTACGCCGCCCGTCCGTGGGACTTGGCCACGGCCGCTTCCAACGATGAAACGAGCGCACCCTCGCCCTCGCCGGCCACGACGATTTGCGCTTCCGTTCCTCGCAGGAGCTTCGGGATCATGCCGACGACCAGGTCGGTGCCCTTTTGCTCGACGATGCGCCCGACGAATGTCGCGAGCGGTGCGTGCGCATCGAGCGGCAGGCCAACTTCCTTCTGAAGGGCACCCTTGCAGCGAGCTTTGTTCGTGGTGTCCTCCGCGTCGTAACGAGCCACGAGGGCCGCGTCGGTCGCGGGATTCCAAACGGCGTAGTCCACTCCGTTGGTGATTCCGAGCAGCGCCTCGCCGTGACTCCGGAGCACCCCGTCGAGTCCCGCGCCGTACTCCGGCGATTGAATCTGGCGGGCGTAGGTCGGACTCACGGTGGTCAGGACGTCGGCGGTGAGGATGCCTTGTTTGAGCAGGTTGATGCCGCCGTAGAACTCCACCCCGTCGACGGTGAACGCCTCCCAGCCGATGCCCAGCATCGGGAGCACATCCTTGGGAAAGACACCCTGATGGGCGACGTTGTGGATGGTGAGGACTGTACGGACGGCCGCGAGCGCCGGTACTTCGGCGGCCAACGCGCGGAGATAGGTCGGCACGAGCGCGGTAGGCCAGTCGTTGCAGTGCACGACGTCGACCGTCCTGCCGCCGGCGACCCGCTGGCGCACGAGTTCGGCGGCGGCGCGCGAAAGGACGGCGAAGCGGAGCGCGTTGTCCGGGTAGTCTTCGCCGCGCTCGCCGTAGACGCCTGCTCGATCGAAGAGTCCGGGGGCGTCGACCACGACGAGGTCCACTTGCGACGCGAGCCGACCGTCGAAAACGGTCACTTCGAACGCGCGGTCCCCGAGGGAAAAGCGCAGCGGCGTGAGGCGGCGCGCGAGGAGCAGGCCGTGCTTCTCGAGCGCGGGGAATCTCGGCATGACGATGGTGACGGCGTGGCCCAGCGTTCGAAGCGCCTTGGGCAGGGCCGAAGAGACGTCCGCGAGGCCTCCGACCTTGACGAACGGGGAAAGCTCGGTCGTGACGAAGGTGATCTCCATGGCGGAGCGCCTTCTACCACGCCGGGGAGGGGACGCCCCGCGGATCGATTCGAGGCGATCGATGCACTATGCTGGGGGCGCATGTCGCGACTGCGCGCGTCGGAGGTCCGCTATACGCGTCCCGCGGGGATGACGGATGAGGCGGTCGTCTCCGTGTTCCGAGCGCCGCCGGAGGTGGCGGGGCAGCGCCTCGACGTTTTCATGCGCGACCAGCTGCACCGGACGAGCCGCACGCGCGCCCAATCGATCGTGCGCGCCAGCGCGTACGACGCGGGAGGCCGCAAGCTCGATCCGAACCACCGCGTGCAGCCCGATCAGCACATCTTGCTCTGGCGCGCCCCCTGGGACGAGACACCCGCCCCCGTCGATCTCCCTGTGCTCTACGAAGACGAACACCTGCTGGCGATCGACAAGCCGGCGCTTCTGCCAGTGCACCCGACGGCGCGATACCACCGGAACACGGTCATCAAGGTGCTTCAGGCAGCGCGCCCGGACAGCGAATTTCTGTCGCTCGGCCACCGCCTCGATCGCGAAACGAGCGGGGTCATGCTCATTACGAAGACCCGGGCCTGCGATCGTTTGCTCAAAAAACAGCTCGAGCAACGCCGCGAGATCGCCAAGACGTACGCCGCCCTCACGTGGGGCGTGCCCGACCGCGGCGACGGCGCGACCTGCTTTCGGTACGTGCGCAACCTCGAGATGGACATCGCCAACCCGCTGCGCGTGAAGATGCGCACGAGCGAAGCGCCCGAAGGGCTTCATGCCGCGACCGTCATCGACGTGCGGGAGGTCCGATCGGGGCTGGAGGGTCGAGCGTACGCGCTCGTCCACTGTGGACTGGAGACAGGGCGCCAGCACCAAATCCGCGTGCATCTGGCGGCGCTGGGGGCCCCGGTGGTCGGCGACAAGCTTTACGGCCCCGACGAGCGCGCGTTCGCGCGAGCGGCGGACGGCGAGCTCACGCCCGAGGACCACGCGATGTTGCAGATGGCTCGGCATGCTCTGCACGCCGCTCGATTGGAGCTGGCGCATCCCGTGACCGGCAATTGCCTCGTCATCGAAGCGCCGCTCCCGGCGGACATGCGCGACTTCTGGGCGCTGCTCAAAGACCGCGAGGAACCTTGTCCAGGTCGAGCTGATCGAGCGCAACCCGGATGAGCGCGCTGCGGTTCGCCTTGGTGATTCCGCGCGCCTTGAGCTCGTCGACGAGGGTGTCGAGGTGCTCGAGGTCCTTGGTGTAAAGCGAGATGCAGATGACCTTGTAGTGGGAGGGTTTCGGCGCAGGGGCGGTGGGCTTGCGCGAGCGTTCGACCTCGGCGGATTCGTGCGCGTAGAACGATCCGGACAGGACCCCCTGCACCTCGTCCGCGTCGAGCACTCTGGCGGTGCCGAGCCCTGTCTCTCCGTCCCGCGCTGCCATTTCCCGTTCTCCTTTTTTTACACAGCCGCCGCGGTCGACATCGCGGCCCGAGGTCCATTGACGAGAAAGTCGACCACTTGTTCGTAGTCTTGTGCGGAGGTCGACTCCGGGGCGAATTCGAAGATGGACTTCCCCTGCGCCGGGGCTTCCTTCAGGCGCGTCGCTTGGCGGATGGGAGGAAGAACGCGGTCCCCGAAATGCTCGCGCAGCGCGTCGACCGCGTCGCGGCAGATGCGCGCCCGCGAGTCGTAGAAGGTCGGCAAGACGCCGTGAATCTGGACGGGGTGGTGCAGCAGCGAATTGACGTTCTTCACCGTCTTGACCACCTGGCGAACTCCGACGAGCGACAGAAAATCGCAGGCGACCGGCACGATGATCCCGTCGGCCACGACGAGGGCATTTTGGTTCAAGAGAGAAAGGGACGGGGAGCAGTCGAGCAAAATGACGTCGTATTGATCGAACGCGGACGCGAGGCGATCGCGCAAAATGCGGTCCCGGTTCTGGCGTCCAGCCAGATAGAGCTCCGCGGCGGCCAGCGTCTCGTTCGAGACGACGAGATCGAGATTCGGCCGAACGCGAATCGCCGCGTCGCTCGCCCGAACGCCCATGACGAGCACGTGATAAAGGGTCTTTTCGGCTTTGACGCCGAGCGACACGCCGACGTTGCCCTGGGAGTCGGTGTCGACCAGCAAGACGCGCAGACCGCGGGAGGCGAGCCCCGCCGCGAGGCTCACCGACGTCGTGGTCTTTCCCGTGCCTCCCTTGTGATTGAATACGGCGAGGCGCGACGGCGCGTGGATGCGCCGCGGTGTGCGGGCTGCGGCGGGAATGGTGGGCATCGAGACAGGAGCTGCGGGCACGTCGCCGGCCGGAGGCGACGGCAGCGCGACCGGCGGCTCCGGCGGCGCCAAATCGCGGGCCGGCGCCATCGCTCCGAGCCTCGCGCCGCCGGCTTCGGCGAGGATCTGACGGCGGCAGTCTTCGGAGCATGCGTGCCGCAGCTCGCCGCGCACGCGCACGACCTGCGACACGAGCTCCACGCAAAAGCGCTTTTGGCATGCCGAACACGTCGCGCCGCCGCTGGTCGCTCCGCTCACGGCTTTGCCGTGGCAGGCGTGCGAGCAGAAGAACGCGAACCCCCCGTCGCGCTCTTCCATCTGGTAGCGAAACTGCACGTCGAAGCGCGCCCCACAGACGCTACAGCTCTCGGTTATCGCGGCCATCGCCCATGGCAGTAGCCACACCGAGCGAGAAACGGCCAACAAACCTGCGGCCGTTTCGCGCCGTCGAACCTCTCAATGCCGGAAGTGACGAACTCCGGTGAGAACCATTGCCAGACCGGCGGCGTCGGCCGCCGCGATCACGTCGGGATCGTTCACGCTCCCGCCCGGCTGTGCGATGGCGGTGACGCCGGCGCGTGCCGCTGCCTCGACCCCGTCGGGGAAGGGAAAGAACGCGTCGGACGCGAGCACGCTCCCGCGCGCCTTGGCGCCGGCTTTCTCGCACGCGATCTGCACGGAAACGACGCGCGACATCTGGCCGGCGCCGACACCGACCGTGACCTCGCCCCGCGCGAGTACGATCGCGTTCGATTTCACGTGTTTGCAGACGCGCCAGGCAAACTCCAGGCTGTGCGCTTCGTCGGCGCTCGGAGGGCGCTTGGTCGCGATCTTGCCGCGGGTCACCTCGCCGGCCGCCGTGGCGTCGCGGTTCTGTACGACCAGGCCTCCGCCGACCCGCTTGTACGCGAGCGCGGCGTGCTCGGCGGGCAGCCATCCGCCGGTGGCGAGGAGTCGGAGATTCTTCTTGGCGCGCAGGACGTCCAGCGCCGCCGGGGAAAAGGACGGCGCGACGACGCATTCGAGGAACGTCTCCGCCAGAACGCGAGCCGTCGCCTCGTCGACCTCGCGGTTGAGGGCCACGATCCCACCAAAGGCGCTCAGCGGGTCTGCCTCTCTCGCGTTCCGGTAGGCGTCGGCCAGCGTTTGGCCCACCGCCACGCCGCAGGGGTTGGTGTGCTTGACGACGACCGCCGCGGGATGCTCGAACTCGCGGACCGCGTCGAGCGCGGCGTCGGCGTCGACCAGGTTGTTGAAGCTCAGCTCCTTGCCGCCCGCGCCGATGCTCTGGGCGCAAGCCAGCGACCCCTGCGCCGCGCCCCGCTCGACATAGAAGGCGCCGGCTTGGTGCGGATTTTCGCCGTAGCGAAGGCCGTAGGCGCGTTCGAACGGCAGCGTGAGGTATCGCGGAAAGATCGACCGGCTGCCGTCGGGTTCCAGCGACGACAGGTACCCGCTGATCGCGCCGTCGTACGCCGCGGTATGCGCGAACGCCTTCGCCGCGAGCTTGGCCCGCGTGGCGGGAGTCGTGTCGCCGAGCCTGGCGATCTCGTCGAGCACGAGCCCGTAATCCTGGGGGTCGCACACGACGGTGACGCGCGCGTGATTCTTCGCCGCCGAGCGCACCATCGACGGGCCGCCGATGTCGATGTTTTCGACGATGTGATCGCGCGTCGACGCGAGGTCCGCCGCGACGCGCTCGAACGGATAGAGATTGACGACCACGAGGTCGATTTCGCGACCCCCCAGCCGATCGAGGTCGTGCCGGTCCCGCTCGCCGCGCGACAAGATCCCTCCGTGCACCCGCGGATGGAGCGTCTTCACGCGGCCGTCCATCACTTCGGGCGAACCCGTGTAGGTCTCGACCGTTTCGACGGCGATCCCTTCCGCGGAGAGCGATTTGGCCGTTCCTCCGCTCGAGAGGATGTGTACGCCGTGATCGGCCAGGGCTCGTGCGAAGGAGGCCAGCCCAGACTTGTCGGATACCGAGACGAGCGCCGTGCGGATGGACATCGTAGCGCGCGAGCTACCTCGACCCGGAGGCGCGGTCAATGCGCCTCTATCGCCGTGTCCGACGAAACGCTACGAGGGATCGACGTCGTCGATCTCGGCGCCGGCCAGGTCCTCCACGGGCTCTTCGTCCGTGCTCTCCTCCGGCTCCTCGTCTTCTTCGTCGGATCGCTCTGTCGTCAGCACCGGGAGGCGTCGCTTGCCGGTGGGCCCTTCGTCGACGTAGTCGCGAAGCGCGGTCATGTCTCGAAGTGCAGCGAGTTTCGCCAGACCCTTCACTTCGACCTGCCGAATCCGCTCGCGGGTCAGGTTCATGATCGCCCCGACCTCCTCCAGCGTCGTGCCGCCGCGGTCGGCGACATCCAGGGCGCAGGTCTCGGACATCTCCCAGACGTCGAGATCCGGAAAGTTGACCTTGATTGCGCCGGTTCGGGCCGAAACATCCAAGTAAAGATGGTGTTGGCAGGAGACGAACGGGCACGGTCTCGCGCCCTCGAGGCAGTCGGCCCGCGACCGAGGGCGGTCGATCTCCTCGTCCGGATAGAGGAGGCGACCGAGCTCGAGCTCGCGCTTGGTCATCCTCTTGACACTGATTGTGCGCGCCCGGACGGCCCGCTTGCGCCGCGAACGCCGCTGCTCTCGGGTCACGGGGGCGGCGGCGGGGTCGACCTCCAGCGCGAGCGCTCCCTCGGTCAGGGGCTGAGCCTCCCCTGCCTCCGGAGTGGCCGCCTCCTGTTCGTCGCCCATCGGTTCCTGCTTCGCGTCCATGCTCGGCTCCTTCAGGTGTTGACCTCGCCGAGGCTGCGCCCCGCACGTGTCGTCCTGGCCCGTCCCCGACAAACCACTCCCGCAGAGACCGCAGCGCGAAGGGGTCCCGTGCCTCGCCCGACTCCACCGCTCGGTGCCCGTCCTGCGCCGAGCTTCTCTTTGCCTTCAACGAAGATCGTGGCGGCAACCTCCGCACGATCGCTCGAATGATGTGCACGTTAATCCAGTCGAAATATCGTGGTCAATCCATCGTTTGGCTTTTTTTTGAGCTTTTCCATTATGGACCTCGTTTCGCGCGGTTAGATCGTCGGCATGACAATTAATGTCACCGAGTGCGGGGTCCCAGAGGGAACAATCGGCCGCCTCTGAGCGTGGAGAACGCGACCTCCCGTCGGTCCACGGCGGCCCTCAGGCCCGGGAGGCGTGGCCCCCCCCCGCGCGAGTCAGCGCCGCGCCGCCGCGATTATCGTGCATGCGGCCCGCAGTCGGACGCGCGCATCCCCGTCGGCCAAGAGGGGCGCGGCCCGGCCCGCGCGGCCCATGGCGGCGAGCTCCGTCGCCGCCGCGAGACGGGCTTCGGGGCGGTCGGCTCCCAAGTCGAGCTCGATCCACGCTTGAACGCGCCGATCGCTCGAGAGCGCCAGCGCAAAGCGCGCTCTCGCCGCGACGGCCGATCCGGGACGTGCCAGCGCCTCGAGCCTTTCCACGACGCGCCCGTCTTTCGTCTCCAAGAGGCGAACCAGCGCGCCCACACGAACCTCCGAGTCGTCGCTCTCCGCCGCCGCGCGCACCGCCGCCAAGAGCTCCGGGCGCTCCAGCGGAGCCTGCGCGAGCGCTTGCAAACGTCGCTCGACGGGCCCGCTTTCGATGGCTCGCTCCAACTGCCCGACCGCCGCTCCAACCTCCTCGACGGTCGCGTCGCGGTGGCGGAGCACGGCCGCCGCGCCGTCGATCGCCGCGGGACTGTGTTCGGAGGCGACGAGGACCCGCAGCGCCTCGCGCCCGCCAGACCCCCACAAGGGGGCTCCTGCCCACGCGAGCGCGATGTCTTCCCGGAGTCCGTCGTCCGCCGATTCCCAAACGTCCCGCAAGGCTTGGACGGTTCCGCCGTTCGCCGTCGAAGGGATGGCGGCGATCGCGCGCACGGCCTCGGTTCGGACGATCGGGGTCGGGTCGACGCGGGCAGCCTCCGCGAGGGCGGCCACATCGGCGGGGGACTTCGCGTCGAGAGCCGCGCGGGCTCCTTCGCGTCGCACGCGCGGATCGGGATCGAGGAGGGCGCGCAGGCGCGCGTCGTGTTGTTCCGGCCGGACGAGGGACCGCGCGCCCACGGCGCGCCAAGCCGAGTCGGGGTCGTCGAAGAATGCGCGGGCTTCGACCGGTTGGATGCCGCCGCCGTCGATGCGCGCGAGCGCCGCCTGGGCGCCGGCCTCGTCGTGGATGGCCATGCGCGAAGCGAGCGCGTCGTCGAGCTCGCGCGCGCACGGGCGGGCGTCGCGGACGAAATCGACCGCATCGGCGGCGGATGCGGCCCGCAGATCTCGCTCGGCCACGGCCCGAGCGAGGCGCGCCGCCTCGGCGTTCGACAGATCCCCCGCCTTT
This sequence comes from uncultured Polyangiaceae bacterium, assembly GCA_964628155.1. Taxonomy (GTDB): domain Bacteria; phylum Myxococcota_A; class Polyangia; order Polyangiales; family Polyangiaceae; genus Palsa-1150. The sequence continues at coordinate 23,826 of CAZVPE010000029.1, forward strand.
TCGCGCTCCGCGAGGACCAGGCGCAACGCGGCAAAATCCCGGCGCTCGACGGCGCGCTCGCCGGGCGATGCGGCGCATGCGGCAGCGGTGACCACGAACGCCGCCGAGAAGCTGAGTCGCCAAGACGCCACGGGGGCGGCGATGGTAGTGCCGCTCGCCAACGGATGCACCATAGTTGGAGCCCGAGCGGCACGCCGGCTTGGCGTCGCCCCCGCGCCTTTCGATCTCATGACCGTCGACGTCATCGTCAATCCAAACGCACGGAAACTCGCGAGTGACACCGCCCTCCGGAGAACCCTCTGGACGGCCGCGCGACGTGGAAACGCACGCGTCCACGAGACTCGAACGTTGCACGACCTCGAACGCGTCGCGCGCGAGATCGCGGCCCGCTCGACCGACGCTGTCGTCCTCGCCGGAGGCGACGGGTCGCATATGGCCGGGATAAGCGCTCTCTCGCGCGCATGTGGCGGTGAGCTGCCGCCGATCGCCCTTGCGCCCTGCGGTACGGTTTGCACGGTTGCTCGAAACTTCGGAATCATCGGCGGGCAGCGCCGCTGGACCGAGCGCATCGTCCTCGCCGCGTGCAGCGGAGCCGCCCGCAGGGAGGGCCGGGCGACGCTGCGCGTGCGCGACGACGTCGGCGGCGAACGCGTGGGCTTCATCTTCGGAGCGGGGCTGGTCGCCCGCTTCTTCGACACGTACGACCGGGCCCCGAGGCAGGGGCTCGTGACCGCCGCGCGGATTGCGGCGCGCGTATTCGCGGGGTCTTTCTTCGGTCTTCCCTTCGCGCGGAGCGTTCTCGAACCGACCCGATGCGAAGTCTCGATCGACGGCGGGCCGCCGGCTGGCGACGAATGGAGCCTGCTTCTGGCGAGCGTCGTCCGCGACGTAGGGCTTCACCTGATCGCCGCGTACCGGGCAGGCGAGGTGAAGGGCCGCTTCCACGTCGTTGCCAGCGGCCTGCCGCCCCACGCCCTCGGGCCGCAGTTGCCCCGGGTTTTGGCCGGGCGCCCTTTGCGGGGCGATCCGCGAATCGACGTCCTCGCCCGCTCGCTGCGCATCGCCCATCGCGCTCCGGCCGGCGGCTACGTTCTCGATGGCGACGTCTTTCGGGCGCGCGAGGCGCAGATAGAAGATGGTCCGCCCCTCAGGCTGCTCTTGCCGCCGCGCATCGACTTGCGCAGCTTGTGACGGCCCTCACGCAGCCTGCGGCAGCGGACCGCCCCACTCGAGACGCACGACGAGGTCGGCGACGCCGACCGGCTCCGGCCGGTGGGTGACCAAGACCACGGTGCGACGGCCACGGAGACGCGCGACGGCTTCGAGGACGCGCTGCTGGGCCAACGTGTCGAGGCCGCTCGTGGGCTCGTCGAGAAGAAGTACGGGCTGGCAGGTGGCGATTGCGCGGGCGAGCGCAATCCACTGCCGTTCCCCTCCAGACACGGGGCGTCCCCCCGCGCCGAGGCGGGCTCCTTCCAGGGCCTGCACGAGATGCGCCGCGCCGATGGGCTCGAGGGCGGAGCGCGCAGCGCGCTGGGGCGTCCCAAGGGAAATGTTGGCGTCGAGCGTATCGGCGAGCAAAGGCGCATCTTGGGGCACCCACGCGAACGGACGCTCTTCGAGACCTGCCGGCGCCTCGCCGATGGACAGGCCACCGAAGAGGATCTCCCCACAGGCGGGCCGCTCGAACCCAAGCAGAGTCCGGAGCAGCGTCGTCTTGCCGACGCCCGTGGGGCCCGCAATGACGACAATCGCTCCCGGCTCGATCCGCAACGTCAGGGGGCCACAGGCACCCCTGACGAGGCCCAAGCCCCGCAGCTCGAGCGCCGCCAATGGCCAGGCGCGGGGCTTCGGGGCCTCCGAGAGATCCTGCGGCGCCGAGGGCGGCGCTCCGTCGCCCAGGGTGGGGCGAAGTCCGTCGTACGCCACGGCAGCGCGCGCCAGCGCGAGCCGGGCATCGGTGAGCTCGCGTAGCGGGCGATAGGCGAGAAAGAACGCGACGGCGAACGCGAGCAGCGTGCGTCCGTCGGCGACGGCGCCGAACGAGGGAACGCGCGACGCGGCGACGGCCGCCGAGAGGGCCAGCGCGGCCAGCACCTCGTTCGCTCCGCTCATCGCAGCCGCGCGCGCCTCGAGCTGCGCCGTTCCACGGGCAATCGCTTCCCCGAGACCCCGCAGATTGGACCGGGCCTTCGCCTCCGCGCCGTAGCTCACCCACAACTCCGCGTGACGTACGGACTCGTCGGCCGCTTCGAGCAGCCCCGCGCGCCGATCAGCCGCCTGCGCGGCCGCCTTCCGGTATCCCGAACGGGCCTTCCCAAGTAGCGCGCCGAACGCCGCCAGGACGAGCGCCGCCAGCAGCGCCGTTCGGGCTGACAAGGCGACGAGGACACAACCCAGCGGAACGAGCTGGGCCAGTGCTCGTGCGCCGCCGAGGAGACCGTGCTTGAGTCCGACCTCCACCTCGTGGACGCTTTCGGTGAGGGCCGCCACGCCTCGGTGCATCGGAGATGCTCGTGCCGACCCATGATCACCATGTCGCGGTTGGCGCACCCGATACGCCTTGAGGAGCGTGTCGAGAAGCTCGAGCCGGAGGGAGGCCCCTACCTCGCCCGAGAGCCGGGCCTGAACGTACGTGGCGTACACGCCCGTGGTGCTCTTGACGGCGACGACCGCGAGACCGACGACAGACCAGAAAAGCGCCTGATCCGAGAGCGCATCCGAAGCCGGCCGATCCGCGGCGCCGCCACCGCTCGCCTGCGCGACTCCCCAGCGTTGGGCCAATGCGACGGCGACGCTTCCCGCGGCGAGCGCGAGGAGCGCGTGGCCGACCGCATGCATCGTCGAGGCCAGCAAAAATGCGAGTCGCCAGCGTCCGCGTAGAATTCTTCTTAGGACTGTGACGTAATAAGAGAGGATGACCATAATTGGGTTCTTGGTGAGCTCCCGAGGATCTCACGCCCAATGGCTCGTAGGTGATTGGCTCCGAATGGGCCACCCCCATCCGTCATCTCACGTCTGGGCGCTTGGGTGCGCCGTGACGGGTTCTGCTGACATCGACCATCACGGAGGAGGCGCGCGATTCGATCGATGACCCATTTGAAACATCGGACTTCGAGAGGACGCAGTCGTCTTCGACTCACGACCCGGGGCAAGCCGGTCGCAGGGCCGGCACCCAAGGCGGCGAAGTCCATCGAAGAGGGGGCTCCCGTGACCGCGCATCGGGCGCGCCAAGCCCGTACGGAAGGAATGGAAAATGCTTTCTCGCCCAGGGGCCGCTTGAGCTCGACGGCGTCGAACCAACACGACTCGGCGAAGCATGTACGACATGAGGCGCAGAGCTCGGGTGCGGCGGCCACGCAACCCACCGACTCGACGATGGCCTCCCGGAACGAGACCGACGTCCTTATCTCATCCCCCCACCCGCCTGCGAGCGACGGAGCACTGGTCATGAGCAAGAGCAAGAGCAGCGCGGCCGCGGTCGCAACGACTCGGTCGGCACGAAGCGAGGGGCGCCTACAGTCGGTTGGCAAGCGCTCGAGCGCCGCGGATGCCGGGGCGGACACCGAGCGTCCGCGCGATGCCTCGGCCGACGATGACTTCGATGGCGGCCTGCCCTCGATGGGATCGGGAGCCTCGAGCGGGGCGCTCGACTTGGTCGAGGAGGAGTTCGGGCTGGAGCCGACGCCGGTCGACGCACCCGTCCACGGGGAAACGGATTCCCTCGCCCCGCCAAGAGGACCGAGCGACCGGGAGATCGAGGAAGGCGGCGGCGACTCGATGCTGGCCCGGTACTTCCGCGAAATGGCGACGCATCCGGTCATGGGGCCGGAGGAAGAGCTCCAAACCGCCATGGAAGTCGAGCGCGCCGAGGTCGACCACTGGGTGTCGATTCTGTCGTATTGCGCTGCGGCCGACCATGCCCTCGATTCCCTCGAAAAGGACCTGCCGACTGCGGAGGAAGAAAAGCTCGACCTCCCGCAGATTTCGGAGCTTCGCAAGCTCCTCAAACTCTACAAGAAGCAACACCAGAAGCTGACGCGCGACCAGGAGAAGAAGTACCGAACGTGGTGCGTGTCTCTGGCGAAAGCGATCCGCCTGGCGGACAGCGACAGGCTCTGGATCGCGCACGCGGAAGAGGTCGTGCGAAAGCTCGGTGAGGAGCCGGGCGAAGAGGAGCAGGATCGGGTTCTCGATCAGGAGGAGGGCGTCGAGCCGTCGCCCTCGAAGCCGCACCTCCCGGCCACGACGAGCTACAAGAAGTTCACCTCGAAGATCGGCGAGGCGGCGGTGCACTCGCGCGTCGTCAAGAACAAGTTCGTAAAGGCGAATCTGCGCTTGGTCGTGTCGATCGCGCGTCGATACAACCGGGGCCGGCTGCCGCTGATCGACCTCATCCAAGAGGGCAACATCGGCCTCATGAAGGCGGTCGAACGTTTCGACCACACGCGCGGGTACCGGTTCTCGACGTACGCGTCATGGTGGATCCGGCACGCGATTAGCCGCGCTCTCGCGGACAAGGGCCGCGCGGTGCGCATTCCGGTGCACATGCTGGACACCCACAACCGCATCCAGCGCGCAACGCAGGCCGTGCTTGCGCGTACGGGGCGCGAGCCGACCCTCGGCGAGCTCGAGCGCGAGACAGGCATTCCGGAGGAGAAGCTCGACAAGGTGAAGGGGTCGTGGGCGGAGACTCCGTTTTCCCTCGACCGACCCGTGGGCGACGAGGACGGTCGCAAATTCATCGACTTTCTCCAGGACGACGGCGCTCTTTCGCCCTACGACGCGCTCGCGAGCCAGAAATGGAACGCGGAGGTGCGGCGCCTCCTGACGACGCTGACTCCGATCGAATCACGAATCATCCGCTGGCGCTTCGGACTCGACGACGAGGACGAGCTCACGCTCAAAGAAATCGGCGACAAGTACAATCTGTCTCGTGAGCGAATCCGCCAGCTGCAAGAGCAGGCGCTCGGCAAGATCCGCAAGCACATGCGCGATTGACCGATCGCATCGGCTGCTCCGAGCGAGGCGCGTCACCAACCCGTCGGCGTGACCGACGGGTCGATGACGCTGCACCACGAGAGCCCAATCATCAGGCGCACCGTCTCCCACGCCCGTGGCCTGCGTGTGACCCGGGCTAATGCCCCGCCGGAGCTCCCCCCATCGGCTTCGGTTTACGCGCAATCCACACGATGGGCACCATCATCGCCGTCGCCACGGCGAGCAGCCATAGTGCGTCGAGGTAGGCGAGCTGCGTCGACTGCTGCACAAGCTGCCGGTACATCGCCGCGGAGGCTTGCTTCGCGGCTTCGATCGACGTGGCCCCCGCCTGTCCGAGCGCCCGAGCGATGCCGTCGAGCTTCGCCTCGTAGGGTGGGTCGTAGGGCGTCGTGTGCGCCGAGAGACTCACCTGGTGGACCTGGGCTCGGCGCGCAACCAGGGTGGTCACGAATGCGATCCCGATGTCGCCCCCCATGTTGCGCGACAGATTCATGATTCCGCTCACTTGATTGTATTTCTGCGGCTCCACCCCAGCGTAGGAAATCGTTTGGATCGGTACGAAGAGGAACGCGAGGCCGATGGACTGAAGCGCGCGCAGCTCGACTGCCGTCGCGAAGTCCATTTGCAAATCCATCTTTCTCGACATGTAGAACATCGACGCGCTGATCACGGCGAAGCCGAACGCCACGAGGAAACGCGTGTCGACCTTGGATACGAGCCGCCCGACCAGGGGCAAAAGCGCGATCACCACGAGTCCGCCCGGCGACAGCGCCATCCCGGACTGCTGCGCCGTATATCCCATGAGAACTTGAAGGTACTGAGGGAGAAGCACGGTCGACCCGTAGAGCGCTAGACCGAGCATCAGCATCAGTCCGTTGGCAACCGCGAAGCTTCGCCGTTTGAACATTTTCAGGTCGACGATCGGGTGGTCGTTGTTCCACTCCCACGCCACGAACGAGACGAGCGTGACCGCAGCGACCACGGAGAAGCCGATGATGGTCGAAGAGTGAAACCAGTCGTCCTCTTGGCCTTTGTCGAGCACGACTTCGAGAGAGCCAAGCCCGGTCGCGATGAGTCCGAGGCCGAGCCAGTCGATGCCCCCCGCGCGTGCGCGCGCCTCCCGCAGATGCGGAGGGTCACTGACGACCCGGTTCGAGAGAAAAAGCGAGGCGATTCCGACCGGGACATTGATGAAGAACACCCAGCGCCAGTCGAAATTGTCGGTGATGAATCCGCCGAGCGTCGGCCCGATCGCGGGGGCGAGGACCACCGCCATTCCATAGACCGCCATCGCCATGCCGCGCTTGGCCGGTGGGAACGTGTCGGCCAGGATGGCCTGTTCGCTCGGCCCGAGACCGCCGCCGCCCACGCCCTGCAAGACTCGGAAGAAGACGAGCGAGCCCAGGTTGGGGGCGATGCCGCACAAGAACGACGAGATCGTGAAGAGCGCGACGCATGCCATGTAGAAGCGCTTGCGGCCGACTTTGGTGGAAATCCAGCCGCTGATCGGCAGGACGACCGCGTTCGACACGAGGTACGACGTCAGTACCCAGGTGCTCTCGTCCTGACTCACCGATAGGCTGCCGGCGATGTGCGGGAGCGAAACGTTCGCGATGCTCGTGTCGAGCACCTCCATGAACGTCGCCATCGTGACGACGAGCGCGATCGACCAAGGGTTGCGTCCCCCGGTCCAACCGGTGGCGAAGTACGCGGGCTGGCGCGAGCCCTGCGAGGGCGCGTCGGCCGCCGCGTCGCTCATCGCACGGTCACCTTCGGTTCGACGCTCATCCCGATGCGGAGTCGTTCGAGCCCGCTCTGGCCCGGGTCGAACCGGATGCGGACCGGGATGCGCTGCACCACTTTGACGTAGTTGCCCGACGCGTTCTCCGGGGGCAGAACGCTCAGGCGCGAGCCGGTGGCGCCGCCGATGCTCTCGACGGTCCCACGCACGTCGAGGTCCAGCGCGTCGACGTGAAGTGTGGCCGGCAGGCCCGGCTGCATTCTCGCGAGCTGCGTCTCGCGGAAGTTCGCCGTCACCCAGAGCGCGTCGACCGGTGCGATGGCGATCACTTGCTGCCCCGGCGCCACGTGATCGCCGAGGGCGATCGCCTTTTTCGCGACGATCCCCGCAATCGGGGCGACGATCTTCGTATACGAAAGGTTCTTTTCGGCCTCCGCCAGCTGCGCTCTCGCGAGATCCAGCGCGGCCCGGCGAAAGAGCACGGAAGCTTCACGCGTGGCGACTTGACGCGGCGCGTTCGACGTGACCTCCGTCAGGCGGCTGGCCACCGCGACGATCTGCGCCTGCTGCTGCGTCACCCGGTCTTTTGCCGCGTCGAGGGACTGTTCGATCGCGTTCACGTTCGCGGTCGACGCCGCCGCGTTGTTGTTTCGCAGGTCGTAGTCGGCCTGGGATACGGCGCCCTGCGCGAGGAGTTTTTGCGATCGTTCTTTGTCGAGCTGTGCCTGCCGGTCGTTCGCCGTTGCCTGGGCGAGCTGGGCCGTCAACTGCGAAACTTCCTTTCGTGCGGCCGCGAGGGCAGCCTGCGACGCGGCGAGGTCCGAGCGCGCCGAGGCGAGGCCGGTCTGATTGGTCGTCACGGTGATGGGCACCGAAGGATCCTCGGACTCGAGCTGCGCCTGGGCCTGCGCGACCTGCGCCTTGGATTGCTGGACCGCGATCTGAAGGTCGGTCGGGTCGATTTCGGCCAGCAGGTCGCCTGCCTTCACGACCTGGTTTTCGAGGACGAAGACCGCGCTCACGTTGCCGCTGACCCGCGGGCTCACGTTGCTGATGTTGCCGTCGACCTGGGCATCGTCCGTCCCTTCGAAGCGCCGGGCGTGCAGCCAGTACGAAATTCCCGCGACGGCGATCGCGAGAGCCACGCCGATGACGATGAAACGCCGCTTCGAGTTGGACGCAGGGGCCGCGCTCACGGCGGCGGCTGGAATGGATTGTTGAGCCATCGTTCCTACACGGGGCATGGTTTCGGGACGCTGGAGGCCGATTCTCTGATGCCGCTCCCGGCAACCACGTTACGCCGCTGCGGGGGGCTCGCGCGCATGATAGACGTCGTCCCTGTGAACCCCGACCGCGTCGCTCTCGCGGCCGTGCCGCGCGACGTCCTCGACCTCTGCGAGAGGCTGCGCTCCCAGGGTAAGCGCGCGTGGATCGTCGGCGGCTGCGTTCGCGACCTCCTCCGCGGCAGCGGCGCCAACGACTGGGACATCGCGACAGACGCCCGCCCGAACGAGCTCCTGCGGATCTTTCCACGCGCCATCCCGACGGGAATCGAGCACGGCACGGTCACCATCGTGAAAGACAAGCACCATTACGAGGTCACTACCTTGCGAGGCGAGGGGACCTATACGGACGGACGCCGGCCCGACTGGGTGGAGTTCGTCGACGACATAACGGCGGACCTCGCGCGGCGAGATTTCACCGTCAACGCGATTGCGGTCGATCCTGCCGACGGCAAGCTCATCGACCCGTTCGACGGGCGGGGCGATCTGTCGGCCGGGGTCCTTCGCGCCGTGGGTGACCCGAGGGCGCGTTTCGCCGAGGACGGTCTGCGGGTCTTGCGTGCCGCGCGCTTCGTCGCAACGCTGGGCTTGAAGCTCGAGGCGGCCACGGAGGCGGCCATCCGTCCGACGCTCGATACCTACCGAAAAGTCGCGCACGAGCGCGTTCGGGACGAATGGATCAAGACGATGAAGGCGCGCACGCCTTCGAGCGCGTTCGAAGTGATGCGGCGCACCGGAATCCTCGAGGTCACCTGCCCCGAGCTCATCGAGGGCGTCGGGATGGATCAGAACAAGTGGCATGCGTACGACGTCTGGCGACACGGGCTCGAATGCATGGATGCGTGCGCGGGCGATCCGATCTTGCGCATCGCGGCGCTCCTTCACGACGTCGGGAAACCGCGAACGCGAGCGTGGTCCGACAAGACGGCCGACTTCACCTTCTACGATCACGACCGCGTCGGCGCCGAGATCGCCGAACCCATCGCCGCGCGCCTTCGCTTCTCGAATGACGAGCGCGCTCGCATCGTCTCGCTCGTTCGAAACCACTTGTTCCACTACTCGGACGAGTGGACGGACGCCGCCGTAAGGCGCTGGATCCGGCGTGTCGGGACCGAGCGCGTCGAAGACCTCTATGCGCTCAACGAAGCGGACGTTCGTGCGAAAGGCCGCGACTTCGAGCCGGACATCCAGGCGCTCGCGGCGCTCAAGGCGCACGTCGCCCGAGTTATCGCCGAAGGAGCGGCCTTCTCGACACGCGACCTGAACGTGAACGGACACGATCTTATCCGCGAGCTCGGCATTCCCCCGGGCCGGATCATCGGCGAGATCCTCGAAGCGTTGCTCGAATTGGTCATCAGCGATCCGCGCATCAACGAACGCGATTCACTGCTTGCGCGTGCGCGAGAGCACCTGAAAGAGAAGGCCTCCTGATGTCGCGACGGGTTCGGGCCTCGGCGTGCGCGGGCTCAGCCGTAGGTCTCGCGATCGGGAGCGCGGCGGCGGAGGCCCCGGCGCAGATCGCCCCGCCGGCGCCCGAGACGATCGGCGTCGGCGACTGGCAGCTCGCGCCGGTCGTCGAGGTGCGTATGCGCGGAGGGTACACGCGCGGCATCGACGATGGGGACTGGGTCCCTCTCGCCGAGCGGTCGCGCCTCGGACTCGACGTCGCGCGTGGCCCGTTCGAAGGCCGAGTGGTCATCGAGGACGCTCGCCTGCTCTATGTCGCGGGGGATGTGGGGCCGGCGTGGGGCCCGGCGCCGCTCGGGCTGACCGGTGCGTACGAAGCCTGGGCGGAAGCGCACACGGCGTCGCCACGCCCAGCGTACGTTCGCGTCGGAAGGCAGCCGGTCACGTGGGGGGAAGGGCGGCTCCTGGGTGTTGCGGACTGGTCGCCGACCGCGCGTTCGCTCGACGCGGTGCGCGGAGTGTTTCCGCTGGGAGACGGCGCGTTCGAGCTTCTCGCCGCGAGTCTCTCCGATCCGTCCTTGCCGCTGGGCACTTCCTACGGAGAGCTCTTCGGCGCACGCGGCCAGTGGGCGCTGCATCCGCTCGTTTCCGTCGAAGCGTACGTACTCGCGCGCCTAGTCCAGGGCGCGCTCGGACCGGCGGTCGAGGCCTCGGTGCGGGGCCAAACGTACACGGGGGCGATTCGCGCGTATGGCGACGGGTACGGGTGGACGTGGGGCGTCGAAGGCGCCTATCAGCTCGGCCGTGCGGACGCGGTGAGGGGAGGGGAGAACCGCGCGGCGTGGGCGGCGGCCGGCCACGTCGCGCGCGCGTTCGAGCGGGTGCTCCTTCTGCCGACGCTGCGCCTCGGGGTCTCCTACGCGAGTGGAGACGACGGGCGGGGGACCTATCGGGCCTTCGACCCACTGCTCCCGGACGTGCACGTCTGGCACGGGGCCATGGACCTCTTCTCCTGGTCGAACGAAGAGGAGGCCAGTGCGCGTGCGGCGATCACGCCCTGGACGGACACGATCGTGACGGTCGAATACCGTTACGCGCGTCTCGCCGAGCCGCGGGGGGCCTGGCTGAACGCGTATCTCGTGCGAATCGGAGAGGCTCCGGGCAATACGCACCCAGAGCTCGGGCACGAAATCGACGCTTTCTCGACCTGGTCGCCGTGGGTTTCGCTCGAACTTACGGCGGGCTATTCGGTGCTGGTGCTCGGGGACGGCGCGCGGGCGGCGCTGCAAGCCCCATCCTTGGGATTGTCGGCGACGCCCGCCGTCTCGCACCTGGCCTACGCGCAGGCGACGTTCCGAATCCCGTAGAGGGGAGGGTGGGGCACATTCGAAAACAAGGCCCCGCTTCCTTGCGTCGGGTCTTCCGAGCCTCCCTCTCAGTACTCCCCGAAGAGGTCCTGGATTCGGGACTCGAGGGCGATGGCGATCTTGTAGAGCGACGAAATCGATGCGCTCGACTCCGCGCGTTCGATCTGGGAAAGGAGCGATACGCTGAGCGCCGTGCGGCGTGACATCTGCTTCAGCGTCAGGTCCTTTTCCTTGCGCAGATTGCGGATGGTGTCGCCGATCACCCGGTGGAGCTGTTCTTCCGGCGTTCGGGCGAGACCCTTCTTGCGCATCACGCGCGAGATGACCTCTCGGAACTCGTCGACGTTGAACGGCTTCTTGATGTAGTCCACCGCGTCGAGCTTCATCGAGGCGACGGCGCTCTCGAGGTTCGGGAAGCCCGTGAAGATGACGACCGCGATGTCGGTGTCGAGTTTGCGGATCCGCCGCAAGACTTCGATGCCGTCGAGCTTGGGCATCATGAGGTCGAGGATGATGAGGTGGTAGCCGCCGTGGCGGACTTCCTCTTCCACCCCGGTCGGATCCGTGAGCGTCTTTACCTGGAAGCCGTCGCGCTCCAGCAGCGTCTGCATGTACTCGCAGATGGCCTTGTCGTCGTCGACGATCAAGATTCGAACGGCGGGCAGCTCAGGCGGCATCATGGACCGCTTTCGGGCGGGTCCGTCGACCGGGGGGGCGGCGGGGCGAGGGGGCGGAACGTTCATGGCAGGGACTCCGTTCGTCACATGGCTCTGGGGGCCGGGATCCGTCCGCCCTGGAATAGGAGCGGCGGGGTTACAGTATTACTTAACATGCGGAGTCGAGCTCGCAAACGTGAGACGCGTTTTTTAGGCCATTTCGCGTGTCAGTGGATGCATACCGTGACGCCACCCACGCCCTTTGTATGAAACGCGTTGACGAACGAAGCTCGGCCCGCCATAAGGGCGGACCGCCCGGGCGCGAGTGCCTGCTCCGGGGCGGAGACGGGGCGTAGCGCAGCCTGGTAGCGCACTCGGTTCGGGACCGAGGAGTCGGAGG
>CAZVPE010000030.1:0-35667 GCA_964628155.1 uncultured Polyangiaceae bacterium
AGGCGCGCCCTGGCCACGGGCTACGTGCCAGAGGAGACGCGGGCAAGCCGTTTGCGGCGCCGACGATCGCACGGATGCTCGCCAGCATCGAGCCACAGAGCCGAGCGGCGTAGCCCCCGAACACCTCCCCGGCGCGCCTACATTCCGACGGCCGTCCGAGTCGGCTGGTTTAGTTCGCCGTGCACGGTTGTCCTGCTGAGCGACAAGGGTCTATCGGGCGGGAGATGGCCCTCGCCTCGATCGGTCTTGGTGCCGTCACGGGCTCGGTCGGAGTGGAGATCTTGGGAGAGCTCCCGGACGATGCTTGGGAGGACCTCGAACCCGTTGAGGAGACCGAGCTCGCGCCCGCCAAAGTGCTCGCCGGCGGGTTGGCGAGCGCACCGCCGGCCGTGCGATCGGAGTCTGTGAAGGCCGCCCCTTCGCCTTCTGTTCGGTCCTCGTTGTTCCGAACCCGCCCCGACGCGGAGAACCGTTGACCGTGGGTCTCCTCACCGAAGGCAATGGAGGGCTCGTCGCGCGGCGGATCGCGACCGGACCGCGCGCGTTCTTAGGACCCGACCGAAGTCGAGCCCACAGGCTGCCAGGTCAAGCGTCCTCAAACGGCGACGTTGCATTCTTTCGCTCGACGGCTCAGCGCCGTCGTCAAGCGTCGAAGGACGGGATGCGAGAGGCCGTCTCTTTGAGCGCGTTCCAGAACATCCGTGGAAAGATCCGGAATGGCTCCAACCATCCGACGAAGGTGCTCCATCACGCGGTCCGTCTCGAGCTTCAGCTCGGTCGCGAGCTTGGCCCATTGATGAGGACCGATGTCGCGGAGCCGGTACTTGCCTCCCACTTTCATCGCGAGCTTGAGCTTCTGCGCGGAGGTCTCCCCGTACGGAAGCGCGCTCGCAACATCGTACAGTGGAGCGAGCCGTGCTCGTCCCTCTCCACCGATCAGGATGGAGTAGTTCTTTGCGTGTGCGTCGGTCCCGCCGATGACCCAATTCAGGATCATCGCTTGAACCAAGACATCGACGTCCTCGGCAACGCTTCGCGAGTGCTCGCGCAAGAGCTCGACGATGGCCCGTGCGCCGGGACCACCGTCGGCCTCGTACTTGACGGCGGGAGCAACGCCGAGCGCCTGACAGACATCTTCCTGGTGCACACGGACGACGCCCGCTGGGGTGACCAGGCGATCATAGCGTTCGACGACGATGGCCACTTCGCCGTCGAACCGCGCGACGCGCGAGCGTGCGACCGGCAGTCCGAGGTCGGCGGCTAGCGTCAGGCAGAAGTGTTCGTTCTCGGCATGACCGTCGAGGCCGGGCACCCCTGGCTTGAGGATGTGGGTGGTCGCGCTCCGGCCCGACGGAACCCCCCATCGCCGCCCATCGAACAGGAGCGCCGTCTTCGGCTGCGCACCGCCAAGACTGAACTGTCCGCTGTCGGACTCGCGTCGCCAGGCGGATGCATCGCGACGCAGGTCGCGAAGGCGTTCGGCAACATCCTTCTCGGTGAGCCACTGGACTGCGTCCGCGCCGCGTCGAGTGACCGAGGCGACCTTGTCCGGCGCTACGAACCGGATCGCCCCGGCGCAGTCTTCGCCGACGTGGGCCAGGAGCGCGAACGCGCTTCGGGCCGAGACTTGAAAGCGCTTCGCCCAGCGCTCGATGATGAGTTCGTTGTCGGGAAGGAGGCCCCACACGTACGAGTCCACGATCCGGTGTCCATGTTCGACGAGCGCCAGCGGCATCGACAGGGAGATCGGGTACGCGTGGGGGGACTGTCTCCACGCGGCGTCGTAGGAAAAGGACAGCCGGCCGTGGCGATCGCGGGCCAGACGACCGACGGTGGCGTCGCCGAGAAGGGCCATGAGCTCGGCGGTCATGGGCGTGGCTTTCGGGCGGCGCGCACGATCGCGTCGACGTCCGCGCCGGCCGGTCCGGAGGGCGGCTTCTCTCTGGCCCGTGGACCCTCGTCACCGTGCAAGCGGACGTCGAGCACGTCGAGCGTCCGCAGCACGAGCCCGAGCTCCGCACGAGGCTTGCCGCGCTCGACATCGACGACCCACTGGGGCTGACCCCAACGCGCTCAGCCAGCTCGAGCTGGCTGAGGTTGAGCTCATGACGCCGCTGACGGATGAGGGCACCGACGTCCTTCGAGGTTCGCAAGAGCATGTCGTCGTTCGGCGACATCCCGGGATGTCATCGCTCGATGACATTGTGGCATGTCAGCGATCGCTGACAAGCGGGAAGCCGGCCGGCTCGCGAATTCGGGGGCGTCCGAACGATTGCCCGCACCGCCCGAAAAAGATCTCGAAGAGTTTCCGCGCGTCCGGCAGGATTCGAACCTGCGACCTACGGCTCCGGAGGCCGTCGCTCTATCCAGCTGAGCTACGGACGCGTTGGGGGACCGGGCAATCTAGTAGACGTTGGGGCAGAAGGGAACCGGGTCGAACCTCGCCAGAGGCACGACTGCCGCTCGCGCGGCAGTCGGGCGTACCGGGTTTCCTCTACGTTGGGAACACAATATTCCATTCAGCCTGGCCCCCATATCGCGCCAGTGACTGAACGACATGGCTTCGGCCATCCGAGTTACCGCCACCTTTTTGTGAGCCACCTGTCCGGCCCGGGGGAACATGGTACCTTGCCCGCTCGCCCCCGCGTGCCGGCGCCCCCGTAGATGAAACGGGCGGTGAAACCGCCAGAACTCCCAGCCACTTCTCCGCGACCGAGGCCATCATGCGCGTTTCCGTAAGACCGCTTCTCCAATCCGTATTGCTCGTGGCCATGGCTTTCGTTCCCGCGCTTGCGGCGAGCTGCGCCCACTCCGAGAAGCTGCCGTCGGACACCTTTGGAGACAACGGCGGCGGTAGCGGCAGCAGCGGAGGAGGCATCATCAGCATGCCCAGCGCGGGCAACGGGGGTGGCGGCTTCGTCGCGGGCCCCCCCGCCAGCAGCAAGTGTTCGAAGGGGGCGTGCAACGACTTTTCTTCCAGCCCGATCATGGACCCGAAGGGGATGCCGAGCGGCAATCCTGCGTCTCTCTTCGGCCCGGCCGGCAGCGGCTCGACGGCGAACGGCCCCTGTCTCGTGGAGCCTGCCGACGGCGCGCTCTACCCGAAGAACTGGCTGCGCCCGCGCGTCTACTGGAAGGCCGGATCGAGCTCGCAGAACCTTTTCGAAGTCCGCTTTCATGCCGACGGCGAAATGACCGACTTGGTCGTCTACACGACCAACACGTACTGGGCGATGGACAAGAGCATCTGGCAGACCATCGCTTGGACTCCACCTGGCGCCAATGGAATGCCGGCCGCCCAAGACGGAAGCCTCATCGGGGCGCAAATCAAAGTGACGGTGCGCGGCATCAGCTCGGGCGGCGGAACGCCGGCAATCAGCAATACGGCGTCGATCCAAATCGCCCCCGCCATCGCCGACGGAGCCCTTGTCTACTGGACGACGTCGTCGTTCGCGACGGTGAGCAACAGCACGACGCTGCAGGGCTTCACCGTGGGTGACGAGGGGACCACCACGGCGCTTACGACGACGCAAGTCCAGCAGCAAGTGAGGGCGCAGCCGCCCCCTCCGGCCAACCTCCAGCCCGCCACGTTCCAACAGGTGTTTTGCATCGGGTGTCATACGGCGACGCCCGACGGGAAATTCGTATCGTTCACGTCGCAGTGGCCTTGGGCCGTCGCGCTCGCGTCGATCGACACGACCCAGGGAGCACCCGTCGTCGGCTCGCCGCCCACTTGGCTGACCCCCGGCGCCGCGTCGAACCTCAGTCCGAACATCAACGGATACTACGCGCCGCCCAGCGTGAATCAGGTCATGATGGGCATCCAGACGTTCTCGCCCGCGCACTACCAAACGGGGGACCGCAAGCTCGTCGCATCGCTCGGTGCCGCCTGGAACCAGACCGAGGCGCAAATCATGGCCGCCCAGCCCGGCTCGGCCACCGGCGTCGTGTCTCAGCTCGCATGGTACGATCTCGAATACACGGGTGCGCTGCCCACCGGCACTGCCTACACCCCTTGGAGTTCCGGGATGCTGACCTCTCCCTTGCCGGTGGCGACGCCGTGCACGAGTCTCTCCGGGGGATGTGCCTCGAGCACCGGCGGTGGGGGCTGGGGACTCATCACCCGCACCGGCGACACGAACAGCGCGGGCGGGCCCAACTGGAGTCACAACGTCAATGGCGTCGACG
The DNA here is from genome assembly GCA_964628155.1 of uncultured Polyangiaceae bacterium. Taxonomy (GTDB): domain Bacteria; phylum Myxococcota_A; class Polyangia; order Polyangiales; family Polyangiaceae; genus Palsa-1150. Next base: position 4,189 of record CAZVPE010000030.1, read on the forward strand.
CGATCGCCTACGGGTCGACGAACCTGGGCACCAAAGACGGCCGAATGGACTGCGAACTGAGCGGTTCGAACTGCACGTCAGACATCTACATCGTGCCGTACAACATGGGCGCTGGGGGCACGGCGGTGCCGCTCCCTGGAGCCGCCAAGTCCGACCAGAACGAGTATTACCCCGCCTGGTCGCCCGACGACGAGCTCGTCGCGTTCAATCGGGTTCCGGGCGGGACGAGCATGTACAACGCGGCTGCCGCGGACATCTACGTCGTTGCCTACAACGGTGGAATGGGCGGCACCGAGCAGTCTCTGGTGTCGAACGCGCCGGTCTCGTGCACGGGCTTGATGCCCGGCACCGTGCAAAATACCTGGCCGAAGTGGGCGCCCAATCCCGTGAATCCCACCACGATGAAGCCCGTTCCGCAGAAGGACTCGGCGGGGAACACGTATTACTGGATCACGTTCTCTTCGATCCGAAGCCCACAGGCGCCGACCGATCCGGGTAACGCGAACAAGCGCAAGCAACAGCTCTACGTCGCGGGAATCGTCGTCGGCAAGGACGGCACCATCACGAGCTACGCGCCGATCTACCTCTGGAACCAGGACTATACGGTCAATAACCTCATCCCAGCGTGGGGTGAGTTCTCGATCCCGCCTGGTCAGGTACCACCGCCGGCGCCGACTGCTCTTTAGCGACCTAGGTTTCCGCGCCGCCGAACTTGTTCACGAGCGCTTCGCACACGGCGGCCGGGGCGTAGCGGCTTACGTCGCCGCCATGGCTCGCGATCTCGCGGACGAGCGACGCGCTTATGAAGCCCATCTTCGTTCGCGTCGGCAAGAACACCGTGTCGACGTTCGGCTCGAGATCCGCGTTGGCGTGAGCGATCTGCAGCTCGTACTCGAAGTCGGTCGCTGCCCGCAGTCCACGCACGATGACGCGAGCGCGCTTTTTCTTGCAGAAGTCGATGAGGAGGCCGTCGAACGCTTCGACCGTGACGTTCGGCAGATGGCCCGATATGCGGGACACGAGCTCCAGGCGCTCCTCGACGGTGAAGAGCGGGCTTCGGGTCGCGTGTTTGCCAAGGCCCACGATGACGTCGCTGAAGAGGGCGGACGCGCGTTCGATGAGGTCCAGATGACCCAAGGTCGGCGGGTCGAAGCTCCCGGCGTAGATCGCGAGGCGCGCGAGTGCAGGGCTGGTCATCGACCCGTATGTGCTGGAGCGGCGTTGGCCGGAGGAGCAGCGGCTGCGCTCGGATGCGGCTCGGGCGACGCTGCACCGGGGTGTTGCTCGGGTGCGGCGGACGACACTGGCGGCGGCGCCTTGGGCCGCTCGCCGCCTGGCGGCTCGGTGCCGAGCAGGGTGGGATCCGGTTCGATCCAAACGAAGCGTCCTTCGTCGGCGAACGTCACCCGGAAGAAGGCGAGGAGGTCGGCGCCGAGTACGCCCCCCAAGTCCACTTCCATTCCGTTGGAAACGTCGCCAATGTCGGCTCCTTCGATCGCGGGCGTCTTCGCCAAATCGAAGCCGCCCATCCGGAACATCGGGAGCATTCCGTGTTTGAGGTTCGGCATGTCGGCGACCGGCGCCAGCGTTCGAACGTCGACTCCGGCCTTCTTCCACGCCGCGTCCTGAAGCAAGAGGGGGAACGGACGCGAGCTGTCGACCAGAAACGGGAGCGGCGCTTCATCGCGCGGCGTGACCGTCGCGCGAAGCATCATCCCGCCTCCCCGAAGGTAATAGAGCGGAACGCGGCTGGCGTCGGGTGGGGGGGACGACTCGTGCCGGCGCACGACGAACTGGTCGCCGCGACGATCGAACGTGGCGTTGACGTGGCGCAAGAACTGCGCGCCCAGCAGGGCCTTGATGGGTACGCCGATCTGCCGCGCGATCGGCGACAGATCGCCCACGAGCGCCGGAACGTCCTTCACTTCGATGCGGTCGAAGCGGAGGCTGACCCAAGCCGGTTCGTGCCGCGAGTTCGCGTCGAGCATCACTTCGCTGTTGCCGGTCGCTACCAGCGCGAGAATCCGTTCGCCGTCGAGTTCACACGGGACCACGTCGGCCGCCCCGAGCGACACGCGGTCAAGCCCGCGGGGCATTTCGACCTCGGCGACGAGTCCGCCGTCCATCTCGAAGGGGTGACGCCCTGCGCCGCGTCGCGCGAGCGCGGCGACGTCCCGTGCCCAAGCGTCCTTCACTTTGGGGTCCGCAAGCATCGCGTCGAGCTCGTCGGCGGCATGCTCGAGGTCGCCCGAGAACCAGTGCGCGCGTCCGCGGATGCCGTGCGCGTCGGTCGAGGTCAGCCCCTCGGTGAGGCGCAGGGCTTCGGGAAAGTCCAGACGCACGAGGGCGATTCGAGCGGCGAGTTCGCGGACCTCCGGGTCGTTCGGCGCGGTTTCGAGGGCGTGTCGTGCGGCGTCCCGCGCGTCGTCGAAGTCCGCGCTGCGATAGCTCGTTCGGGCGCGGTCCAGCCATTGTGCAGCCGCCGGAGCTCGGGCGGCCGCCTGTGGACCCAGCGACGAGGCGCAAGCCACGGGTGAGGAACAAAGCGCGACAAAGACGAAAAGGCAACGGCGCATCGGAAGTACACTCTCACGACTGGGCCGGATCGGGGGCGGGTTCGATGCGCAGGATGCGATCGGCACGCAGTTGCCTTCGGCCTCGTCCCGGGAGCTGATACCCCACAATGCTCGGCGGGTCGAGGTCGGAGCGGACCTCGAGGAGGACCATCGAGAGCGGCTCCGGAGGTCGCTTGGCCGGTCGATACGTGACGATGACGGGCGAACCCCGCTGGACCGCCAAGGCGCATGCATCGACGACAGCCTGCCGAGCGCGGCGCTCGCCAACCCGGACTTCCCAAAGATCCCGCGCGCTCGACGGGGCGAGCAGCGCGACGCACCGGGCGAAGAGGGCGCGCGTCGCTCGGACGTCGCTCTCGGCCCGGTGTGCCTGCCCCGGGTCGATCCCGAGCTCGCTGCAGAGCGCACCCAGTGAATAGGAATGGAAGGCGAAGGCGCGGCGAGCGAGCACCAGGGTGTCCAGCCAGTAGTATAGCTGCAGGTCGACGTGCGCGCGCGCACACTCGGCCAGGAGAAAGCGGGCATCCCACTTCGCGGCATGTGCAACGAAGATGGCCCCTTCGAGAATGGCCACCACGTCGTGTGCGATGCTCGCGAAAGCCGGCGCCCCGGCCAGCTTTTCGGAATCGAGTCCGTGGACCTGCTGGGCACCGCCAGCGCGCTCTCCGGGGTGAACCAGCGTGCACAAAGAGGCCTCCCGCCGGCCTCCGACCATCCGTTCGATGCAAACTTCGACGACCCTATCGAGCGACAGATCGAGGCCCGTCATCTCCAGGTCGACGAACGCCAGCGGAGCCCGGTCGACCGGCATGTCCCACGGGGGCCCTGGCGGCGGCGGACTCACGTGCCGAGCTTGCCGCGTAGGGCTGCGAGCCGCCCCGAGCCGAGCAGCGCGCCCGATGCGATGACCAAGAGCGAACCCATGACCTGGACCGCGCTCGGGACCTCGCCAAAGACCGGCACGGCGACAATCCTCATGATGACGACGCTCGAGAAGCTCACGATACTCACTCGCGCCGCGTGATCCAGGGCATACGCGCGCGTCATCGCGATTTGCGCGAGGCCGCCGCTCAGCCCCATCAGCGCCAGCGCGAGGGCATCGCGGCTGTCGGGTGTCTTCCAAACGGGGATCGACACGACCAGCATGGTCGCGAAGCCCACGCAGGAAAGATGAAGGACGATCGCCTCGCTCGATTCGCTCTGGCTGATTCGCCGCAGCGACATCATCGCCAGCGCGCTGGCCAGGGCGGCGCCCGTTCCGGCCGCCACGAAGTGACCGGCGGTGGTGAACGACGGCTGCGCAAGGACGATGATTCCGCAGAAGCCGAGGGCGAGCGCGGCGGCGCTCATGGCGCCCACGCGCTCGCCGAGGATCGGCGCGCTGAGGAGCGTGACGAAGATCGGCGACGTCGATAGGAGCGTGACCGCGTCGCCGATGGGCAGGCCGGGAGCGGCGTATACGTAGAACGTTCCGAGGGCGCTCACCGTTCCGAAGGCGCTCCTCAGCCACGCTTGCCGCATGCGCGTGATGCGCAGCGATTGTCCTCGCACGCGACCGACCGCGTACGCAGTCAGCGCACCCAGCAAGAACCGCGTCGCTCCCACTTCGGGCCACGGCACGTCGCGTCCGCCGATGCGCGCGCCGATCGCCATCAAGGCGAACAGAAACTGCGCGAGGACCATCCACGCGACCGCGCGAGCCGGCTCTCGTTTCAAAGCGGCGTCGGCTCGGAGGGAATGGAATACGCGCGCTCGAGAAGCCCGAGCGGCGGGTCCCCATCCGCGTTTAGCCGGGTGCGCCACGCCGTGTCGCTCTGGCGCCGCGACCCGGGCTGGACGAGCTCGTAATGCGGAATCGACGCACCGAGCGCGAGCACCAGGCGGTGGGTCGCCGGCTCCCGCATGACCACCCACGCTTCGTCGATGCGCCCGGTGACTTCCTCGAGTACGAGGGACGAAGAATTGTCGGCGTGCACGTCGGCGGCCAGGGGGACTTCGGCGGAGCCGGCGTCGGCCAGAGCGCGCTCCAGGGCGATGAGGCGCGAAGGAAACGTGGAGAGCGCGCTCTCGAGGCGCGGCGGAAGCGCCTCGTCGGCGGCCTCGTATACCGCCGCTCCGAGCGCTGTCCAGAGCAAGTCGTCGACTTCGTCGAGAATACGAAGCGCCGGAGAACCGTGCGGCAGCTCTCCCTCCGTCACGAGCGCGCGCCTCGCCTGCCGTACGACCCCGGCGAGCTTGGCGATCGCCTCCGGGTGCGGCTCGACGAACGCGGGCACGGGGGCAAGCTCTGGACTCGAGGCGGGAAGGCTGGCCTCGCCCAGAGGAATGCGCGTCAGCGATGTGGCGTCGTGGCGCAGTTCCGTCCAGGCCGCGAGGGCGACTTCGACCTTTCGCTTTCGCCACTCCGACGTCGATGCGGCCGGCTGCACACTGTCGCCGGCCGACGGTGCGAGCCAAGTCTCGATGGCGTCGAGCATCGATAGGTACGGCGATCGGTGGCGCTCCGCGTTCGTTCGCTCGGGCCGCCGCATCCGGATGGCATGATCGAGCGTTTCGTCGTACCTGTCGTACGCGTCGTACCCCGAGTCGCGCAGCAAGGCGCGCGCCTCACCGGACCCGAGCCACGCGGCGATATCGAGCGCCGTCGGTAGCGTGCGCACGCTATGGACCGGGGCGGGGGCTCGATCCACGACGTCCGGCAGGCTCCAAGTGACCGTCGCCGTGGCGGGTCTCCGAGCTCCCACACTCGGAAACGTGAGCGACCGCAGCACTTCGGTGTCTGGAGTGGCCCGAGGGCCCAGCAATCGAAATGCGGCCGCGTCGCGGCCACGCGCGATTGCATGCCGCACTCGGTCGACGGGCACCACGTTTCCAAGCCACACCTGGCTCCGGGGGTCGACATCGGCGCGGGCCGCGGCTGCCGAGAGCTCGCGAGGCGTGACCGCGTCCGTCTCGTCGACCATCAACTGGCCCGCCCGCTCCAGCCGGTCCCACGCGTTGGCGGCCTCCGCGTCGACTCCTGCATCTAGGGCCCGCGCGAGAAGCAACGCGCAGCGCGCTTGCACGCGCGCCGCGGCGACGTCGAGGCGTGTGCGCGAAGCCCCCTCGCCCGCCCCCTCCATTGCGAGTGAAACGTTCTCCAGCCAGGCCAGGGCACGAAACCACCCGGCGCGATTGTCGTCACGATCCGCCATGCCCACGGGCGCAAGCGCCGAATAGTCGACGGGGGTGCCCAACCACGTGCTGATGCCTGTGCCCTCGTGCTCCAGGGCGCGGCCCTTCTCCGTCCCAACGATCCGTTCGAATTCGGGCCCGGAGTCATGATGCGGCTCGATCAGCCCCAGCGCGACGGCGACGATGGCGCGGGCCATCACGTACGACGCGGTCAGGTCCGCGTGCGACGGACGCCCGTCGGCCACCAGGCGCGACTCGAGACGATGGAGCATCGTGCTGACGAGCGGCGCGACGACGTAGGCGTCGACATCCGCGAGGGCGCGGTCGAGCGCGAGGTGCGCCAAGAAGAAGAGCACGTCTAGCGTGACCACCCATGGGGTCCGGGTATCCCGGACCGACCCGTAGAAGTCCCCGAGCCGAGCGGTCGGATGCGCCGGACGCGCGACGGCAAATCCGCGGGACTCGATCGCGGCGCGAAGAGCGGGCGATGCAGCGGCCCAACGAGCCTCGGCTCCCGGCAAGAACGTCAACTGGGAGGACAGGACGGGAAGCTCGACCGGCTCGAGCGACGGCGCGACGAGCGGCGCGTCCACCGGCTGCCAGTAAGTCCACGCCGGAACGTTCGATACCGAAGGGCGCGGCTCATCGCGTTGCGACACCAGAGGTTGTGCCCGCGGCGGCGCTGCGCCCGGGAGTAGCGGGAACCCGCAGCCAGACGCAACCACCAGCGCAATCGCGACCGTCGGAGTTCCGCGTTTCACCGTCCTCCTTCGGGGATACGCTCCCGTATAGCGTTCGGCGAGTTCGACGAAAAGACCGATCTCCATGACTTTTGCCAAGAAACCCCGTCCGCGCGACGGAACGCACCCGCGCATCCGAGCCGCGCCCGCGCATGCTCCCGCGCACGCTCCTACCATCGTGCGCGCTCTTCTCCTCGCCGCCTTCGTGATCGCTGCCGCGGCCTGGGCGCTCGCGCGCCACTATTCGTTCAAGCCCCCGCCGATGCTCGTCCCGGTGCCGCCGACAGCCGCACCGACCTACGATATAGAGGCGGGGGAATTGCCCGTTCCCGAAACGCTCGAGCCAGACGCGAACTGAGGAGCGGATGTCGAAGCAGGACACCCTGGTCATTCACGAGATTTACGCGAGCATCCAGGGGGAATCGACGTTCGCAGGAATGCCGTGCACGTTCGTGCGGACCACCGGGTGCAATCTCCGCTGCGCGTGGTGCGACACGCCCCAAGCGTTTCACGGGGGCGAGCGCATGCGCCGGTCGGACGTTCTCGCTCGTGCGCTCGGGTTTGCGACGCCGCTCGTCGAAGTGACCGGTGGCGAGCCCTTGCTGCAACCCGGTGTCTTCACACTCCTCGCGGAGCTCTGCGACGCAGGGCGGACCGTCTTGGTCGAGACCAGCGGCGAGGCCGACGTGTCGGGAGTGGACGCGCGGGTGCACAAGGTAATGGACCTCAAATGCCCAGGGAGCGGCGAGTCGCACCGCAATCGCTGGAGCAACCTCGACCACATCAGTCCCCGCGACGAAATCAAGTTCGTACTGGCCGACCGCAGGGACTACGAGTGGATGCGCGAGACCATCCGCGCCCGCGACCTCGCCCGCCGCACGCCGAACCTCCTCGCGAGCACGGTCTTCGGGAAGCTGTCGCCGCGAGAGCTCGTCGCTTGGGTGCTGGAAGACGCTCTCGCGGTCCGGGTGCAGCTCCAGATGCACAAGTACATATGGGGCCCGGACGCGATCGGCGTGTGAGGACTACCGAACCATGAACTCGCGGAAGGCCGCCGCGTCGCGCTTCGAGCCGAGAACGAGCGGGGTGCGGGCGTGGAGGCTCGGCGGCACGATGTCGAGGATGCGGTCGATGCCGTTGGTCGCCGTCCCGCCCGCTTGCTCGAAGAGATAGGCCATCGGGTTTGCTTCGTAGAGCAGACGCAGTTTGCCCTCGGGGTTTTTCGTATCCGCCGGGTAAACGAAAATTCCCCCTTTGACGAGGGTGCGGTGCGCGTCCGCGACGAGCGACCCGACGTAGCGGTGCCCGTATGGAAGGCCGTGACCCTTGTCGTCGCTCTTGATCCAGGCGCTCCACTTCTGGACTCGGTCGCTCCAGCGGACGAAATTTCCCTCGTTCGCGGAGTACGTGCTACCGCGCTCGGGGCAACGCATGCTCGGGTGCGACAGGAAAAATTCGCCGACTCCCGGGTCCAGCGTGAAGCCGTGTACGCCCTGGCCCGTGGACAGGACGAACGTCGTCGCGCTGCCGTAGACGGCATAGCCTGCCGCGACGATTCCGGAGCCGGGTTGCAGGGTGCCGAGGGACTTTCCGGCGCGGTCGTTCGCCCGGAGCACGCAAAAGATGGTTCCGATCGATATGTTGACGTCGATGTTGCTCGACCCGTCGAGGGGGTCGAAAAGTACGATGTACTTACCCGCTTCGCTCATCGCGCGCGCCTCGTCGAGCTCTTCGCTCACCGCAACGGCGCAGCGACCGCAGCGTTCGAGCACGGTGCACATGACCTCGTTCGCGAACGTGTCGAGCTTTTGAACGCGCTCTCCTTGTACGTTCGTTTCTCCCGTGTACCCCAGCATCCCGGCGAGCCCGGCCGCGCGTACGCGCGTGTGAATGATGCGCACGGCGAGCGAGATGGCGTTCAAGAGCGCGGTGAACTCACCCGTCGCCCCCGGAGCGCCTCGCATCCCGCCGATGATGTGAGCTTCGAGCGTCGTACCGACTGGCGACGTCAATGGGGATGGGGCGAACGACTCGTTCATGGCTTATCTTTCCTGCCCATGGGCACTCTTACCGATCGCGTCAAACGATTGCTCTCGTTTTACGCGAGCGACAACGTCGGCGTGAAGACCAACCTCGCGCGCTTGATGAATCATGGCGCGCTCGCAGGTACGGGCAAAATTCGTCATCTTACCCGTGGATCAAGGATTCGAGCACGGACCGGCGCGCTCGTTCGCTCCCAACCCTTCGGCTTATGACCCCGAGTATCATTTCGAGCTGGCCATCGAGTCGGGATGCAACGCCTACGCCGCGCCGCTCGGCTTTCTCGAGGCGGCTGCCGGTGCGCATATCGTGAAGGTCAAGCCTCCGAAAGACTCCATCGAGCAGCCTGAGGCGAAGAAGGCGTTCGAGAAGTACGCGATCGCGACGAAGACCCTCTCCGACCGCGTACGGCACGTGATCCAAAGCGCGTTCAACGGAAAGCGTATTGTGATTTTTCTGGTGGCGAGGCGAAGGATACGAACGAACTGCTCCAAGAAGTGCGAGCGATCGCGGCCGGAGGCGGCTCCGGCAGCATCATCGGGCGCAACTCCTTTCAGCGGCCCCGGGCGCAGGCGCTCGCGCTCCTCGGCGGCGTGATCGACATCTTCCGGACGGCCTGAGGCCGCGCCGTTGCAGTCTGGTCGGACGCCGGCGCGTCTTGCGATGGTGCCGGCCGGAGGGGAGGCCTATTGTCCTTCGGGGCGATGAAGACCCACACGCAATATCTCACCATGCGCACACCCAAGCGGCGCGACCTCGTCCACCTGACCCCCAAGCTCGAGCAGATCCTCGCCCAGAGCGCCATCGGGGAGGGAATGATGCTGGTCAGTGCGATGCACATCACCGCGGGCGTCTTCGTCAACGACGACGAGAGCGGCCTGCACGCCGATATCTGGGAATGGCTCGAGAAGCTCGCTCCGTTTCGCGCGGACTACCGGCACCACCAGACGGGAGAGGACAACGGCGATGCGCACTTGAAGTCGCTTCTCGTTCACCACGAGGTGATCGTTCCCGTAACGGCGGGACGGCTCGATCTCGGTCCGTGGCAGCGGGTCTTCTACGCGGAGTTCGACGGACAGCGCGAGAAGCGCCTCATCGTGAAGGTCATGGGAGAGTGAGGCGGGCCGCTCCGATCCCGGTGCTCCTTCTCTCCGCCTGCGCCTCGGCATCGCCGAGCGTGGTGAGGCCGGCTCCAGGGCGCTCCGCCGGCGGGGAGGACCGCGCGCGCACCTTTGCGTTCGTTCGAGTCGAGGACGACGCGATCGACTGGCTCGCTGCGGCGGACCCGCGGCTCGCGATGCGCGCGGACGAGACGCCGCCGGACGCCGTTCTGAAAAGGGTAGGGCTCGAAGCGGTCCTTGCCGAGGACACCGGAGCCGAGGTCCGGGGCGGGTCGGTCGACCTTTTCGCGTTCCAAGGACGCATCCGCGCGCTCGACGACGCCGCGAAGGTCGTTGCGACCTTCCGGGATCCGTTGCCCGAGGTCGGTCCCCTGGGCACGACGTTGTCGCGGCCAAGGCTGGAGCGCGAGCTCCTCGAGCGGCTCATCCAAGAGGAGCGAGCGCGTGCCGTGGAGGAGGCTGCGCTCGGGGACGCCGCGGGCGACCTCGTGCGCGGCGTCGTCTCCACGTGGAAGCCGCCCCAGGCTCCGCAAGAATCACTCGATCGCGACAAGTGGGTTAGCCAGCACCTGCTCGACATTCGGGCATCGCTGCGCGATGGCCGGCCCCGCACAGGGCCATCCGACCTCGACGTGGCGCTCTACCCCCTCGAACGACTCCTCGCGCCAGCCCAGTTTCCGCTCGGGGCGGCGGCAATCGCCGAGGTCCGCATGGCGCTGGATGAAGACATGCGACCGGTCCCCAACTTCGACGCGCCCGAACGGCTCGCGCTCGCGGTCAAGGTGCATTTCGGTCTTACGGTCGCGCCCGCGACGTTGCAGCCGCGTATCGAGCGCCTCGAGCAGCGGCTGCGTGAGGCGGCGGAGCTGGCGCTGCCCGAGAGCCGAGACGGCCGGCGGGAGATCGAGGCTCGAGCGCGCGATCTGCTGCTGGTCGAGCGCCCGTGCCCTGCGGTGCCCGACACCCGCGTCCGGTCGATGGCGCCCCCTCCCGAACGGGCGGCCATTTGCGGCGCGCTCCGTGCGTTGACCGAAGACCCTTCGCCTGCCGCCGCCTTGGTCGCCGTGCACGACGACGTCCTGCTTTCGTACGGAGCAGTCACCGCCATGCTACCGCCGCGTGGCCGACTTCTCTCACATCCGGAAGACGACGACATCGAAGCGCTGCGGCGCAAAGCGCGCGAACGCCCACTTTTGGCGCTCGGCGTCGCGCTCGCGGCCGAGATTCTCTACGGAGCCGACGGTGCCAGCGAGAGGCTTCACGCTTGGAGAGCGCTCGGCGAAGCGCCGCTCGACATCGTCGCGCGGGAGGTCGGCGCGGTGAGCGAAAGATAGCCCGCGTCCCAAGACCTCCCGATCCGAACGTCGGTCCTTCTCACTTCTTCTTCGCGGCTTCTGCCTTCTTCGAACTGGCGTCGCCCGCGCCGGCGTCGGCAGGCGCTTCGTACTTGGACTTGTCCGAGAGGGCCCACTCGGAGACGTAGTTGGTGATCTGGTAAATCGCGTCGTCGTTCGCGCGTTTTGCCCAGCGATTCGTACCGGTAGCGACCTTGCCGATCAGAATTTCGTACGTTCCAGCGTTGTCTTTGAGTTGAATCTCGACGCTCGCTTCCGGCTTGTCGAGCCCCGTGTCCGTCAGGGACTTGCCGTCGCCGAAGTCTTCGGCGTTGAGCGTCTTGTAGGCCCGCAGCATGTCCTTGATCTTCTCGGGATCCAACCGGGTGATCGGCTTCTTGTCGGCAGTGCCAGCCCAGCTGTCACCCTTGGTGAACGACAGCGACCCGTGCGAATTGTGCACGGTGACCTGGCTTGCGTTGGCGTCGTCGAACTTCAGGATCTCTTTGAACCGGAAGTCCTTCGGGTCCTTCGTGTAGAGATACGAAGAGTATCCTTTGGCCGCCCACACGTGGTCGGGCTTGTCGGTCAACAAGACGAGCTCGCCGGCGGTTCCGCTCTTGCCGAAGAGCTCGTCCACCTTCTTCTCGCCGCCCTTCCACGCGACCACATGAACGGCGTGGCCGGGGTCGAGTTGCTTCTGCTTTCGGAGCTCGTCGTCGAGCTTGAGGTTGAGCATCGACTCGACGTGCAAGTCCACCAAGTTCGCGAGGACGTCCTTCACCGCCTGCTGGTTGGCGGGACCACTGACCGGCTTGGTCATCACCCACATCGTGTCGCTGCCGCCGTCGGTGGGGGTCGCCTTCGGATCCGGTACCTTCTCGAGCACCACCTCGCCCTTGTCACCGTTGGTGATGCTCAGTTTGTCGATGTCCGGCGGAGCACTGACTCGTGGGAAGTCCTTTGCGCTCGCCATCGGAGCGCCCAGTGACTCGTCGTTCTTCGCTTGCTTGTAGACGAGGACCCCGAGGAGACCAAGCAGGACAACGCCGAGAATGATGAGTTTTTCGCGCGACATTTACGCTATTTCCGTGGAATTGGTGACCGGGTTTACGCCAATGAAACGTGGGCATGCGCTGCGAGACGCGTGCGCCAACGCGCGATTCCATAGGCCGCGAAGATCGCGGGAACGCCGAGAATGAGCAAGAATTCGATGTTGCGCTGTTGGTCTTTGTGCGCAGCCTTGAGCTCTTCCTCCTGTTTGCGGATCTGCTCCTCGCTCATGTCCGGAGTGATCCGCAGCTTGCCCACATCGCCGTAAACGAGGTTGGGCTCGCTCAGGATCTTGGCGCTCACCGCCAGCAGATCGGTATCTCCGATGACCCAGTCCAGCGTGTTCTTGAACACCAGGATCGTTCCGGTGATGAACTGCTGGGCATAAGGACCCGCCATCATCAAGAGCTGCTCGTCGCCGCCCAGACCCGGCATCATGGCGCCGTACTGGCCCATGTCCGGTCCGTTGCCGGCGCGCGCCAGCGGGTTGGAGAGGAACTGCGACGAAGCGAGAACGAAGACGCGGGACGGCTGAGCGCTCTGGGCCGGGGCGTTGACGCCCTGCTTGTCGCCTTCCGGGAAGGCGCTCTTCAGCGTTCCCTCGACGACGGCTCCGACGGCGAACTGTTGCTGCTGGAGTCCCTTGAGCTTCGGTGCCCACTTCTGGAAAGGCTTGAGGTCCGCGCTGTCCCCGGTGAGGTGGACGGAGAACGGCGAGGATCGCATGACGACGTGCATCTTGGTGCCGGGCTGCTTGTCGGCCTTGAGCGAGAGGCTCGACACGAACGGGACGGCGATGTCGGTCACGCGGAAGAGGGCGGGGAAGCTCGTGTCGACGAGCTGCTCCTCGCCCGTGAACCGGGGATCGTCTTGAACCTCGAGCACCTGCGGCATGTCGACCTGGGCCATGCCACCCGATGTCGGGAGGATGAGGTGGACGCCCCTCCGATCGATGACCGCGTCCTTGTTGAGCGCGATGCCGTAACCGTCGAGCAATTTGTCGAGCCCGTGCGTGCTGAGGGTCGCGCTCATCGTAGCGTCCCCGCTCTTCACGTTCACGGCGCCCGCGAAGACAGCAAGCGACTTACCCTTCATCACGAACTGGTCGATCCGTCGCAGCTCTTTCTCGGTCAGGTCTTTGCCCGGCTGCGTGATGAGCAGGCCGTCGAGCTCGTCGGGGATCTCACTGTCGCCGTTCTTCAGGTCTACGTCTTGAAAGCTGTAGAACGGGAAGTTCTGGGTGATGATCTGCTGAATCGCGTATTTGCCCATATTGTGGGGCGTGAGGTTGTCCTCGGTCAGCTTGATTTCGTCGTGACCCGAGAGGACGCCCACTTTGTGGTGAATCTCGTCGCCCTTGTCGCGAATCTCTCGAATCTTGTTGCTGATCCAGAACTCGAGCCCATCGGTGCGGTCGGGCGGCAGGAACTTGATGACGTCCTGCTGCTCGCCGTACTTGAAGATGAGGCCCATGAAGCCCTGGGTCACTGCGGCTTTCTCGTCTGTGTCGCTCGCCTCGCCGAACGGCTGCTCGATGAGGCCGGCGTCCTTCGCCCTCTTCTTCGAGTCTTCGTCCTTCGCCTCGATGATCGTGTACTCGAACTTCCCGGCGCCCGCGTTCTTGTACTCCTGAAGCAGCGAACGCAAGTCGCGCACGAACGCGTCGAGCTTGGGCAGGCCTTTGGTGACGTAGGCGTCCACCGCGAGCTCTTGCTTCATCGAGCGAAGGAGGTTGCCGCTCCCCTTGGACAGCGTGAACCGCTCGGACTTGGTCACGTCTTTTCGGGCGTATACGCCGAGCGCGGAAAGGGCGTTCACCGCGACGAGGATCGCCGCCACGATGAAGATGAGAATACCGCTTTCGAGGGCGGTCTTGTTGCGCTTCTCCATGGCTTTTCTATTCGTCTTTCCGGAGAGATGGAAGTTGGCTCAGGACCACTTGCGGCTCTCGAGCGAGCGAAAGCTCACGAGCAAACACACGATCGCGACCGACAGGAAGTAGATGACCGCGCGCGTGTCGATGAGTCCGCGCGCGAACGCCTCGTATCGCGTTTGGAACGACACGAAGCCAATCGCGTCCCCCGCGGCGCCCGGCAGCGCGGCGACCATCCAGCCGATGGCGTAGAGCACGAAGAGCGCCCCGGTCGTCAGGAAGAAAGCGATGACGTCGCTCTCGGTGAGGCTCGAGAGCATCATTCCAATGGCCACCGCCGCAAGCGAGAAAAGGACGCATCCGAGGTATCCCGACCACACCGGGCCCCAATCGAGCTGGCCTAGGTGCCAGGGCATCTTGAAGATGACGATCGGGTAGAGCATCGTCGCCGCGAGTAGAATCAGCACCATCGCGCACGCGGCGACGTACTTGCCCAAAATGACCTCGCTGTCACGTACGGGCATCGTGATGAGAAGTTCGAGTGTCCCCGAACCTTTTTCCGCCGCGAGCGACCGCATCGTCACGGCCGGAATGACGAAGATCGACATGATGAGCGGCAGGTATTTGAAGAGCTCTTCCATCGAAGCCCGATCCCGCTCCCAGAAGCTGCCCTCGAGGAAGCCCCCGCCCATGCGGGGGAGCATGAAGAACATCACTCCGAGCAGGAGCAAGGCTCCGCCGATGACTACATAGGCAACTGGGGAATTGAACTGGGCCCGCAGGTCGCGGCGGGCGATGATCAGAATGTTTCGCATGGCTCAGCTCCGATCGGCCTTCGCGGTTTTTTCGCTCTGCTCGGCCCGCCCCGCGCGGCTCGGCTCCTCGTCTTCACTCTCGTCGTCGTCGTCTTCGTCGTCCTGATCCGCCCCTTCGGCCGCTGCCCCCAAGTGCCGGTTGCGACGCTCGTCGCCGATCGTCAGGCTGCGGAAGACGTCTTCCAGCGTTTGTGTGTCGCGGTGAAGCTCAAGGAGCACCCAGCCCCGATCGACCATTACCTGGAAGATCTCCGGTCGGAGATCCACGTTGCGTTCGCTGACCAGCTCGCAGACGTGCGCCCGCTCGTCGGTCGGTAGCTCGCCGAGCTTCTTGACCCCGGCGATCTTGCCGAGGGCCTCCTCCACTTCCCCTCGCTTCGGGGGAATGCCGCGGCCGCGGTAGGGAGCGCTGCCGGACGATTCCTGGACCGAGACCACATATCGAACCCGGCCGCTCTTCGCGCGAATCTCGTCGAGCGGGCCGTCGGCGACGATGCGTCCGCTCGAAATGATGATGGCCCGCGCGCACGACGCTTCGACCTCCGAAAGGTTGTGCGTCGAGAGCATGACGGTGCGCTCGCGGCCGATCTGCTTGAGATAGTCGAGGAACTCGGCCTTCTCGTTGGGGTCGAGGTCGCTCGTCGGCTCGTCGAGGATGAGGATGGGCGGGTCGTGAATCAGCGCCTGCGCGAGGCCAACGCGCTGCCGGTAGCCGTGCGACAGGTACCGGATCTCCTTCCCGAGCACCTGCGCCAGCCCACACACTTCGACCACGCTCGTCGCTCGGCGCCGAAACGTGTCGTGGTCGAGATTGCGGAGGTCGGCCGCGAAGCGGAGATACTCGAGAACGCTCATCTCAAGATAGAGGGGCGCGCGCTGCGGGAGGTACCCCAGGCTCTCGCGCACCTTCAGCGACTCGTCGAAGACGTCGTGGCCGTTGACGCGCGCGCTCCCTCCCGTGGGGGAGATGAAGCACGTCAAGATGCGCATCGTGGTCGACTTGCCGGCGCCGTTGGGCCCGAGAAAGCCGACGACTTCGCCGCGTTTCACTTCGAAGTTGATCTTGTCGAGCGCCCGGAACGACCCGAAGGTTTTCGAGAGGTCGTTCGCGGAGATCATTACATCGTTGGACATTCCGAGTGCTCCGGCAGGGCTACATGGACCAAAACGCAGGAACGAGAACAGAACCGGACATTGCTGCCACCGAGAAGCGGCGCAACAGTGGAAAAAACCACCGCCCCCCAACTGCGGTCCCCGGAGCGAGTTTCATCTCCCACACGACAAAAGCGACAACCTCTCACCCCGGGGGGGGGAGCGCGGCGCATCCTAGCGACGGGCATCTTCCTGTCAACCACGAGGGCCGCGGCGGAAACAGGCGGTGGCCCTCCCTATTCCCGCGTTCGTACCCGCCGCGACAACTTCTTCCAGGCGAATTGCCGCGGCGTGTCAATTGCTCTACTCGGCCCGGAGCGTCGCGATGACCCCGAAATGGTCGCTTGGGAACGTCCCGTCCACCGCTTCGTCGAAGCAGACCCGCGCGTCGAGGGGCAGCCCGCGGGACCGTTCGTCGCGCCCCCGCACGAAGACGTAGTCCACGCGCCGGTCCGGTTCGCGCAGAGGCGCGGCGAAGGGGTTGCGCCCGGCGAACGTGAAGCCTGCGGTTCCGTCTCCGGCCAGCGCGAAGGCGTCTTGAAAGTACACGCGACGCGCGTCGCCCAGGGAGGTAAGGCCCCGCAAAAAGCGAATCTCGTCGGCGTCGGCTTCCGCGTTGAAGTCACCGACTAGAATCGCCGGGAAGGCCCCGGAAGTGGCGAGGGAGTCGATCCGCGATGCGATCTCGCGCATCTGAAGTTCTCGCACGTGGCCCTCGTCGAACTTCCAATTGAGGTGAGTCACGAAGAAGGGGACGGGGCCGAACGGGGCCGCGATCTCCACGAAGAGCAGCGTGCGCTTTTCGTCGGTTCCTCCGCGCGGGAGATCGAAGGCGTGGCTGCGCCCTATCGGCCAGCGGGAGAGCACGGCGTTGCCCCAGCGCTCTCCTTCCGCGCGGGCGTAAGCCACCTGGTAACCGTATCCGTCGGCGATGGCCGCCGCCTGATCCAGTCCGTCACCCTCGCCCGCGTCGAGTTTCAGCACCTCCTGGAGTCCGAGAATGTCCGGCGCGAGCGCCGCCACGCCGGCGCGGATCGCGGCCAGACGTTCCGGCCACGGGCCGAATCGGTTCCAAATGTTGAGCGTCGCGACACGTAGCGTCTTCATCTCACCAACCGCACGTCTGCCCTTTGTTCTGCGCAGTCAGCCATTGCCTCAGGGGCGCGAAGTACTCGAGCATCGGCCGCGCATCGGCCGTTCGACCCGCGCCTACAGCCTCCATCGCGTCGGGCCACGGCTTGCTCGCCCCGAGCGAGAGCATCGCCATCAGCTTGGCCCCCGCCGCCTGGCTGTCGTGAATAGAACATTGGTCGATCGCACCCGTTTGCCCAGCGGCCGCGCACAGCGCCTTGTGGAACTGGAATTGATAAATGCGGGCAAGAAAATACCGGACGTACGGGGTGCTGGAGGCGACGTGGAACTTGGCGCCGGGGTCGAATTCGTCGGCGCTTCGCGTGCCCGGGGGGCTCACGCCCTGGTATTGCAGCTTGAGCCTCCACCACGCGGCGTTGTAGTCCGTCGGCGCCACCTTGCCGGAGAAGACGTCCCAGCGCCACTTGTCGATGAGGAGCCCGAACGGCAGGAACGCCACTTTGTCGAGGGCCATCTTCATCTGCTGGTTGATCCGGGCGCGATCGCCGGCCTGAACCGCGTCGAGAAGGCCGATGGTTCTCAAGTACTCCGGCGTCACGCTGAGAGCCATGGTGTCGCCGATCGCCTCGTGAAAGCCGTCGTTGGCGCCCTGCTGAAAGAGGATGGGGAGCTTTACGTAGCGCTGAAAGTAGAAGTCGTGACCGAGCTCGTGATGGATCGTGACGAAGTCCTCCTCGGTCGGCTCAATGCACATCTTGATTCGGAGGTCGCCGCTCCAGGTGACGTCCCACGCGCTGGCGTGGCAGACGACTTCGCGGTCACGCGGCCGCGTGAAGAGCGAGCGCTCCCAGAATGACTGCGGCAGCGCGCCGAAGCCGAGCGCGGTGAAGAAGTGCTCGCCCTGGTGCACCATTTTTGGGGCGTCCCAGTGCTCGGACTTGAGGCGCTTGCCGACGTCGAGCGAAGGCTCGTTCGGGAACGGCACCACGAGATCGAAGACGTTGTTCCACTCCTGGGCCCACATGTTCCCCAAAAGCTGCGCCGGAATCGGCGCATGCTCCGCCACGAGGTCTTTGCCGTAGCGAGCCCGGAGTTTCGAGCGCACGTAGCAGTGGAGCTCGTCGTAGAGCGGCTTTACCTCGGCCCACAGTCGCTCGACATCGGCCGAGAACGCGTCGGGCGGCATGTCGTATCCCGCTCGCCAAAGCGCGCCGACGTCCGAAAAGCCGGCCTCGCGCGCGCCCTCGTTGGCGAGTTCGACGTACCTCGCGTACTTGTCTTTCAGGGGCGCCGCCACCGCGTGCCAGCCGCGCCAGGCCTCCGCAAGATCGTCTGGTTTCCTGCTCGTCCTCAGTACCCGCGACAGGTCGTCGAGGTGCAGGCAGTCGCCCGGCTTCTTCTTCATCGACTCGAGCAGCGCAGAGCCTTTGGGCGGGCAGTATTGCCCCTTGCCATAGTCGCTCGTCATCTTGGCCTCGATGCCCGCGAGCTCCGCCCGCATGTTGGCATCGCCCGGCGCGGGAATCGTTTGCGCGATCGCAAGAAGGTAAAGCTTGCGCGCGACGCCTTCGGGGAGCTGGCTCCGGATGGCCGCGTATCGCTTCGATCGTTGGATCGCCTCGCCGACATACCCCGCCGTCGCCTCCTCGCCCGCCGCGGCGAGCGCCTCGGTGTCGTCGGTGATGAAGTTCTCGTTGACCCAGCTCGCCTCGTCGCGCGCCACCCAAAGCCGGCGCAAATGCTGCTCGACGTCCTCGACGAAGGCGACCGCCTCGGCAACCGTCGGGCTACTGTCTGCCGAGGTGGGAGCGGGCGAAGGACGCTGGCTCGGGCGAGCCGACGACTCGGCCTGGGGTCGCGCCCCCGTGCCGGTCTCGGCTCCGCACGAAAGGACCGCGGCAGAGGCGAAAAGGGAGGCAGCGAAGATCCGGGGGTTCACGTTGGGCCGGCCTCCGCTTGTACCACGGCGCCCTGGCGGCGGGTGGCGCTCGCGCTCGAGGCGCGTTACATGCCAGCGCCGTGAACCACCAGGACCCGGCGACATCGTTTCCGAAGGACCAAATCAAAGTCCTTTTGCTCGAGAACATTCACTCGAGCGCGCACGAGCTCTTTCACGCCGAGGGGGTTCAACTCGAAACCCTCAAGACCGCACTCGGCGAAGAGGAACTCGTGCGGAAGATCGAAGACGTTCACATCCTCGGGATCCGCAGCAAGACCCGCGTGACCGAGCGCGCCCTCGCGGCCTCACGCCGTCTGCTCTCCGTCGGGTGCTTCTGCATCGGAACCAATCAGGTCGATCTCGACAGCGCTCGCAAGCGGGGCATCCCGGTATTCAATGCGCCATTTTCGAATACGCGCTCGGTCGCAGAGATGATCATGGCCGAAATCGTCATGCTGTCGCGCAAGCTCGGCGACCGCGTGCGCGAGATGCACGAGGGGCAGTGGCAGAAGGTCGCGACGGGTAGCTATGAGGTCCGCGGGAAGACGCTCGGTATCGTCGGCTACGGACACATCGGCCGGCAGGTCGGGGTCATCGCCGAGGCGCTCGGGATGAAGGTGGTCTTCTTCGACGTTGCCGCCAAGCTTTCGATGGGCAACAACCGCGCGACGAAAACGCTCGACGAGCTCCTATCGCAGAGCGACTTCGTGACTTTGCACGTACCGGAGACACCGCAGACCAAGAAGATGATGGGCGCCCGCGAGATCGCCGTGATGCGCGCGGGCAGCTACTTGCTCAACGCGAGCAGAGGTCAGGTCGTCGATATCGGCGCACTCGCCGACGCACTCAAGAGCGGCCATGTCGCGGGGGCTGCAATCGACGTATTCCCGGAGGAACCGGAATCGAACAGCGATGGCTTCACGACCCCGCTTCGGGGTCTGTCGAACGTCGTCTTGACGCCCCATATCGGCGGGTCAACTGCGGAGGCTCAGGAGGCGATCGGTCGCGAGGTGGGCGGTGCGCTCGTCCGGTTCGTGAACGCGGGGGTGACGACGGCATCGGTGAATTTTCCGCAGGTCGATCTACCGCCCACGCCAGGCAAGCACCGCATCCTCAACGTGCACCAGAACATCCCCGGCGTCCTGCGAGATATCAACCACATCGTCAGCGACAAGGGCGCGAACATCGCCGCGCAGGTCTTGGCGACCGACGCCGATATCGGCTACCTCGTGATGGACCTCGATCAGGACGTCTCCCGCGCTGTGAAGAACGCGGTGGGCGCCCTCGAGACGAGCATCAAGACGCGGATCCTTTACTGAGGGAAGCGGAGCCCCGGCCATTTCGCCACGTTCGAGAACGTAGCCGCGCGCCCCTACTCGACTCCGCGGCGCTCTCTCACAGGGCGCTGTTCCCGGCGCAAGGTCGGGGTCCGCGTGGAAACGGAGCGGCCCCCGGCGGCGACCGCCGCGGCTCGCATCTTTTGAACCCCGTCGATCGCTCGTCCGTTCGCGAGGAGCTCGGCTTCGAGCACGTCGAGCGCCGGCCCCATGAGCTCGGTCCGCGCAAAGCGCCCGGCGCGCCCCGCCGCCAAACGCGGCAACACAGCGACGATGCGCCTGACTCCGTCGGCGATTCGCCGGGGAACCGCCACCCGCTCGATGATAGGCTCGAGGAATTCGCCCGCGCAACGGATGCGATCGCGTTCGCCGGCGCACGCTTCGTCGAGCGGCTCCTTGAGGAGGACGGTCCAAAGCACAAGGTCGTCGAGGGGACGCCCGCGGGCCCTCGTCAGCGAATCGATGGCGTCCATGCCGCGAAAGAATCGCTCCGCGCCCCCGCCGGTCGCCTCTTCGTCGTCGAGAAACGCGGCGAGCTCCGGCAGAACGACCGACATCGCGCCCGTTTCCCATGCGAGCCACATCGAGCGGTGAGCGCCGCCGCGCAGAAGGCGCAGGATCTCCTCGAAAAGCCTCGGTCGCGCCGCCTTGGCAAGGTCCTCGCGGGTCGCCACCATCGCGTCGTACACGTCCGGGGCGATCCCCAGATCGAGCCTGGCGGCGAACTTGATCGCGCGCAAGATGCGGATGGGATCCTCGCGAAAGCGAACCATCGGTTCACCGATGGTGTGAATGGTGCGCCGGCGGACGTCGTGCAGGCCGCCGCACCAGTCGAGCACCTGGTGGCGGTCCAAGTCGTAGAAGAGCGCGTTCATCGTGAAGTCGCGACGCAGCGCGTCCTCGTGCGCCTCGCCGAAGACGTTGTCGCTGCGAATGAGCAGGTCGTCGAACACCTCGCCCGATTCTTCCTCAGGCGCCTCCATCGCGGGGTTTCGGCGGAACGTCGCGACTTCGACGACCTTGCCGCCCCCGAAAAGAATGTGCGCGAGGCGGAAGCGCCGCCCGATGACGCGACAATTGCGGAAGAGGGCCCGGACATCTTCCGGCCTCGCACTGGTCGCGATGTCAAAATCTTTGGGCTTGCCGCCGAGCAGTAGGTCGCGGACGCAGCCGCCTACCAGGTACGCCTGAAACCCGCTCCGCTCGAGGCGCCGCACCACCTTCGCGGCGTCTGCATCGATGCGCTCGTCGTCGAGCACCACGTCGTGGCGCGCGAGTCCAGTGCCCGCGTGCCTCTCGAGCGGCTCGCGATTACGGCGCGCTTGCGGGGCGACTTCGACCGCTTCCTCGACCGTGTACGACGGAAGGTCGGGCGGCGCGGGTAGGTGGTCGTCGGGGGGAAGCATGAGACTCGCGCCGGTAGAGCGCGATCTGGCAGGTCAATGCGCCGACTGTAACACGCAGGATGCGAACTTGCAGCCTCGTCGTGCTTGGCCCAAGAGCTGCGGGGGCGGTGACGAAAGCAAAGCAAGCGTCTGGTCCTGGACGGAGCTCCTCAAACTTCGTGCCGTTGACGTGGGAATCCCGGTGGTTAGGTTCCCCTCGCGTCGTTGGACTCGCGGTGAAGCGCCAGGCAACTGCCCGGCTCTTCATACGGTCGGCAGCTCCAGTTTCCTTCGGCGGAAGCGCAAAACCATCCCTCGAGCTTCACCCATCTTGCGACGAGAGTAACGACAATCTTCAAGGCTCGCGGCTCGGCGGGAACACCGCCGGAAAGAGCACGGCTCGTCCGCGAGAGACACGACCATCGGAGGCACGGACCATCATGGGCAAGATAATCGGCATCGACCTCGGCACGACGAACAGCGTCGTCGCGATCATGGAAGGGCGCGAGCCCAAGGTGATCGTGAATGAGGAGGGGGCGCGGACGACGCCGAGTGTCGTCGCGTGGGACGACAAGGGCGAGGTTCTCGTCGGTCAGATTGCCAAACGGCAAGCGGTGACCAACCCCGAAAACACGATCTTCAGCGCAAAACGCTTCATCGGTCGGCGATTCGACGAGGTCACCGAAGAGATCAAGCGCGCGCCGTACAAGGTCGTGCGCGCCAACAACGGCGACTGCGCCTTCGTCGTACGCGGGAAGAACGTCAGCCCGCCGGAAACGAGCGCACGCGTCCTGATGAAGCTGAAGAAAGCCGCGGAAGATTACCTGGGCGAAAAGGTGACCGAGGCCGTCATCACCGTGCCGGCCTACTTCAACGACGCGCAGCGCCAGGCGACCAAAGACGCCGGCCGAATCGCCGGACTTGACGTCAAGCGCATCGTCAACGAGCCCACTGCGGCGGCGCTCGCCTACGGCCTCGACAAGAAAAAGGACGAGGTCATCGCCGTGTACGACTTCGGCGGGGGCACGTTCGACATCTCGATCCTAGAGGTGGGCGACAACGTCGTGCAGGTCATCTCGACCAATGGCGATACGCACCTCGGCGGCGACGACGTCGACAACCTCATCATCGACTGGATGGTCGCCGAGTTTAAGAAAGCCAACGCGGTCGACCTCCGCAACGACAAGATGGCGCTTCAGCGTCTCAAGGAAGCGGCCGAGAAGGCCAAGATCGAGCTCTCGAGCGTGCAGGAGACCGGCATCAATCTGCCGTACATCACCGTCGGATCGGGCGGGCCGATGCACCTCGACATGCGGATGTCTCGCGCGAAGCTCGAGCAGATGATCACGCCGCTCGTCGAGCGCTCGATGGAGCCTCTGCGTCATGCGCTGAAGGACGCGAAGAAGACGCCGAAGGAGATTGACGAAATCGTCCTCGTGGGGGGGTCCACGCGCATCCCCCTCGTGTACGAAACGGTGAGGAAGTTCTTCGGCAAAGATCCGCACAAGGGCGTCAACCCCGACGAAGTCGTGGCGGTGGGCGCGGCCGTGCAGGCGGGCGTTCTATCCGGCGACGTCAAGGACCTGGTGCTCCTCGACGTGACCCCGCTCAGCCTCGGCGTCGAAACGCTCGGCGGTGTGATGACGGTGATGATTCCTCGGAACACCACGATTCCGACGCAGAAGAAAGAAATTTTCTCGACAGCGACCGACAACCAGCCGTCGGTGGAGATTCATGTTCTCCAAGGGGAGCGCGCGGAGGCAAAGTACAACCGTGCCCTCGGCAAGTTCCACCTCGAGGGGATCATGGCTGCGCCGCGCGGCGTGCCCAAGGTGGAGGTCACGTTCGACATCGACGCGAACGGGATCCTGAGCGTCAGCGCCAAAGACACGGCGACGGGCAAAGATCAGAAGATCACCATCACGGCAAACTCCGGGCTGAATGAGCAGGAGATCCAGAAGATGGTCTCCGATGCGGCGGCGCACGAACGCGAGGACAAGGAGCGCAAGGAGCAGATCGAGAGGCGGAACAAGCTCGACAACCTCTGCTACACGCTCGAGAAGACCTTGAACGAAAACAAAGACAAGGTCCCGGCTGCAGATTTTGCGACGCTCGATGGGATCATCAAGGAGGGACGCGAGGCCGTCGAGAAACAGGACGACGGACGAGTCCAAGAGGTTACGGCGCGCCTCGAAAAGGAAGCGCACCGCCTCGCGAGCGTGATGTACGGGGCGAGCGGGGCTCCGGGTGGCCACGGTGGTGGCCCTGGAGCGGACGGAGCCAACGGCGGGCCGATGCCTCCGAACGACGGCGACAAAAAGGGCAAAGAAGGCGGCGTCATCGACGCGGAGTTCGAAGAAACCGGCGGCTGATTCCGCCCGGTCGTCGCGGCCGTTTCATGCGCCCATCCCCGTCCCAGTCGCCTCCCTCCTCCGTTGCAGCGCGGGTCGAGGACTGCGTCTTCGCGGTCAAGAAGCGAGTCGCGCTCGAGCCGCGCATCGGGGTCGTGCTGGGGAGCGGTCTTGGCGCGTTCGCCGACTCGCTCGAGGATTTGGTGAGGATCCCCTATCGGGACCTACCCCACATGCCCTCGAGTGGGGTTGCCGGACACGCCGGAAATCTTTGTTTCGGCCGTGTCCAGAGGGTTCCGGTCGTGTGCATGCAGGGACGCGTTCACCTCTACGAGGGGCACTCGATCGAGAAAGTGGTCCATGGCGTTCGCACGATGGCGCGCCTCGGTGTCCACGCCGTTCTCATCACCAATGCCGCGGGGGGGCTCGAGCCGTCCTGGGCGGCGGGCGACTTGATGGTGGTCACGGACCACCTCAACTTGACCGGGACCTCCCCGCTCGTGGGTCCAAACGACGACGCGCTGGGCCCGCGCTTTCCCGACCTCACCATGGCCTACGACTCGGAGCTGCGCACGATTCTCCACTCGGTCGCGGGCGAGGCGCGCATCGCGCTTCGCGAGGGCGTGTACGCCGCGCAGCTTGGGCCGGCATACGAGACTCCCGCCGAGGTCCGCATGCTCCGCATGCTCGGGGCGCACGCCGTCGGGATGAGCACGGTGCACGAAGTGATCGCGCTTCGGCACATGGGCGTGAGGGTCGGGGCGCTGTCCTGTATCACCAACCTCGCCGCGGGCTTCTCCTCGGAGCGTCTCGATCACGTCGAAGTGGAAGCGACGGCGCGTTCGCGCCGTGCCGCCATCGCGACCCTTCTCGGCGGCTGGATCGCACGGGCCGGAGCGTGAAGGCTCGCACGTCGCGGATACCCCCACCGGGGGATCTGCCGAAGAGCCTCGCGGACCTTGCGCCGGCTCTCGCCGCCGCCCGAACCGCTCGCGCGCGCGCATACGCGCCGTATTCGCACTACCGCGTGGGCGCGGCGCTGGTGACGGCCAAGGGGACCGTCTTTGCAGGCTGCAACGTCGAAAACGCCTCGTTCGGCGCGACGCTATGTGCCGAAAGGTCGGCGGTTGCCGCGATGATTGCCGCGGGGGAGCGCGAGCCCGTGTCTTGCGTGCTCGTCACCGGGGGCCCGCGCCCGGCGTTTCCCTGCGGGATCTGCCGTCAGGTCTTTGCAGAGTTCTCCCGCGACATTCGCTTGCTCCTCGTTGCCGAAGACAAGGCGGGGCGAATCGTGGGGCGCGCGTCAGCGCGATTGAGCGCGCTGCTCCCACATTCGTTCCGTCTTAAGGCGGCCGATCGCGCTTAGGCGTGGACCGCCCCGAGTGCCGCGGGGATACTGTGCAATCGTGGTCCCTTTCGCGCCTGCGCCTTCGCATCTCCTCGACGCCCTCCTTGCCCCGTATGAAGTGCTTCGGAGGGTGGGCTCGCGTCCCGGCCCCCTCTATGTGGTTCGACACGGCCCCCCGGCCAAGCCGAAGTTATTCGTCGCCGAACGGTTTGCGGGCGCAGCCCGTCCTGGCGCAGGCGAGTGGGCAACGTTCATCGTCGAAGCGAGGCGCATCTCGACGCTCGCCGGTTCGAACGTTGCGCGCGTCCGCGAACTCGCCGTACGCGGGGAAGACCTCGTCGTGTTCTGGGATTTCATCGATGGCGAGAAGCTGATCGAGACGTGGCTGTCCGGCGTCATGCCGCTCGAGGTCTCGCTCCGCGTCGTTCTCGACGTGCTCTCCGGTGTCGGCGCGCTCCACGGGCTTCGGGACACGAAGCAACAGCCGATGGAGATCGCCCACGGCGAGCTCTCGACGGCGACGATCGTCTTTGGATTGGACGGAACTTCGCGCGTGCTCCACGCGATCGCGCGGCGCATGCCCGGCGCCCTTACCGAGCCAGCCTCACTCGGCTACCTGGCACCGGAGGTCCACGCCGCCGAAGCATACGGAACCTCTGCAGACGTGTTCAGCGCCGGAGTGCTCCTCTGGGAAGCCCTCAGTGGCAGGCGGCTCTTTCCCGAGCCTGACTCCGCCGCGATCCTCGCGCGCGTGCGGCGCGGGCCGATCCCCCCGGCCGAGATGCCCCTACAGCCGTCTTGGGCAAAAGGACTCGCCGCCGTAGCGGCGAAAGCCCTCGAGCCGGCGCCAGTCGATCGGTGGCCTTCGGTCGCAGTCATGGCCGCCGAGATCCGAAAGGTCGCGGGCTTCAAGCTCGCGTCGGCCGCGGCCGCAGCGGCCTTCGCCAAGACCGCCATCGGCGAGCGCGTGAGAACACGCCGTCAGATCCTCGAATCAGGGGTCGACCCGGTGGGGGCAACCCTCCCGGCGCAGACGGTGCCCGTCTCCGTCGCTCCCGAACCGATCGACGAGCCCGACGTCGCGGCCACGTCGCGCGCTTCCGAGCGTGAGGCGCCCGAACGGAGCGACCCCATCCAAACCGGGTCGGAGACTCCGGCCGTGGACACGACCGGAGCCCACGACTTCGCTGCGGCGCTCGACGTGCCCGCTTCGATTGCGCCGCCGCCTCCCGACCCGTTCGAAGTGTCGCCGACGTCCGTCGAGGCGACCGGCTCATTCAAGCAGCATACCCGCGCCACCCTGCGCCGTAGAGTGGCCGTCCTCGGGGGCGTGGGCGCGCTCGGGCTCGTCGTATTCAGTCTGGCGGGCTGGCGCGTGGCGCACCGCGATTCCGGGCCGCCGGTGAGCGAGCGTAGCAGGGCCGGCGTCGCCGCGGCCGGAGCGCGGCCGATTCCGGGCCATCCGCCAAGTGTTTCTCCGGCGCACGCCGCCCCCGCGACGTCGTCGGCCCCTTCCGGAAGCGTGGCCTCGCCGACTCCGTCGACCGCCGTAGCGGCGTCCCGAGCCTCTCGAACGCCTTCTGGGGGGAACAATTCGATCGCAACGAAACCCGGCTCCCCGGCGGCCTTGCCTCCGAGGGCTCCCGGACCTTCCCCAGCGCGCTCCAAACCGAAATCGAATTCGGGCTACGATCCGGGCCCGCTCTGAGGGTATGATTCCTCAGCTTGTCGTATTGCTTCCGTCTGACGAAGATGCATTCCGGCGCCGACCGACTTCGCGTGCTCTTGGCCTCCTGTGCGCTCGCAGGCACCCTCGTGGCGTCGCCGATCGCGCTCGGTGCGAGCGTTTCGCCTCTCGACGCGACCCCCGAGCAGCGAAAAGACGCGACCGACCACTTCGCAGCCGGCAAGCAAGCTCTGTCGGTAGGCAATCTCGAGAAGGCCGTGGTCGAGTTGCGAGCGTCCCTCGCGATCGTCGATAGTCCGAACGCCCATCTCGAGCTGGCCCGAGCACTCCGCGATTCTGGCAAGCTTGGGGAGGCGTGGCTCGAATATGGACGCGCTTCGACTCTCGCGACCGAGCTAGCTCCCAAGGAAGAGCGTTACGCGAAGACCGCGGAGGCGGCGGCAGACGAGCGCGTCGACGTTGAGACAAAGCTCGCGTTCGTGGCCGTCACCGTCATCGGCGCCGCCGACGGCACGGTGATGAAGGTCCGCGGCCGCGCACTGGCGCCCGAGGAATGGAAGGCGCCCGTCCTCGTGCCTGCTGGGTCCGTCGAAGTCGTCTTGACGGACAGCAGCGGCACCGAGATCGCACGGCGAACGGTGAGCGCGTCGATCGGGCAAACGGTCCCCCTGTCGATCGATGCAGCGCCTCCGCCCGCGCCCCCCCCGCCGGGCAAAGCCGCAGCCGACGTGTCGGACGATGAAAACCCGGGCTCGGCCCTTTCGACCCCCCCGCCCTCGGAGGCGCCGCCCTCCACGCCGGCGAACCCGACCAAACTTCGGCCCTACGCGTACGTGATCGGAGGGGTTGGCGTCGCGGGGATGGCCTCGTTCACCGTGTTCGGCCTTCTATCGAACTCCGCCTACAACGATTTGCAGAGCGTTTGTCCTCATGGTTGTCCGCCGGGTAAGCAGAG
Organism: uncultured Polyangiaceae bacterium; assembly: GCA_964628155.1. Lineage (GTDB taxonomy): Bacteria > Myxococcota_A > Polyangia > Polyangiales > Polyangiaceae > Palsa-1150. The sequence goes on from CAZVPE010000030.1 coordinate 32,161, forward strand.
CGAGATCGACCGTGGCAAGACCGAGGAGACCGTCGCGAACGTAAGCCTCGCCGTGGGTCTCGCGGGCCTGGCCGTCGGCACGACTCTCTTCTTTTTGAGCCTTCCGTCACCGGCCGGAGCCAACGTGCGCGCGTCGTTGTTCGTCGCCCCCTCGCACGACGGCGCGTACCTCGGCCTCCGGGGATCGCTATGAAGCCAGTCCGCGTCGCGGCCGTCGCCATCGCCGGCGCGCTCCTCTTCGCGGCGTGTACGAACGATTTCAGCGTCTTCGAGCAGACGCCGCCCGAAGAGGACGCCGGTGCACAGCCAGAAGACGCGACGATAGTCGACTCCGGAACGTACGACGTCACGGCACCGGATTCGACGAACGTGGAGGCGGCAGCCGCCGACGTCGCGCAAGACATGACGGTCGCGGACGCGGGCGAAGACGCGACGCGGAGCGATGGCGCGATGGCTGACGGGCCTCGGTCGGCCGACGCATCCGGCGACACGCGGATCGACGCGCCGGGGGACGCCCCGGGCGATTCCCCGGGCGATTCTCCGGGCGACTCCTCGCGCGACGCTCCGGCCGACTCGAGCCGGGACTCTCCTACGGAATCCGGCGAAGACGCGCCCGTCGATTCGGGGCCCGATGTCTTGGCCGACGCCCGGGAGGACGCACCCCCGGATGGCCCGGAAGACGCTCCGGTGGATTCCCCGCCCGACGTGTCGACCTGCGGCGGACCGGGCCAGACCTGTTGCCCCGGCGCTTCCTGCAGCGCGAATGGCTGCTGCGACCCCCAAACCGATACGTGCGCGAGCCATGGAGCCGCGTGCACCGCCATGGGCAGCGTCTGCCAGGCAGGTGTGTGCCAGGCGTGCGGCGCCTCGGGATTCGCCTGCTGCGCCGGGAACACCTGCAACGGCGGGGGCTGCTGCGACAATGACATGTGCGTGGCCGTCGGTGCCACGTGCAGCAGCGGCCAGTCGTGTTTCGGCGGAAGCTGCGGTACGTGCGGAGCCAGGGGCGAGGCCTGCTGCCCAGGGAGTGCGTGCATGGCGGGCAACGCGTGTGGCGACGCAGGCCTCTGCGCCGCCTGCGGCAACACTGGCTTCGACTGCTGCCCTGGGAACTCGTGCACGGGGTCGTGCTGCGACACGGTGAGTGGAGTCTGCGTCGCCGCTGCGTGCACCACGTGCGGAGGCAACCTCGAGGCGTGTTGTCCGGGTACTACGGCCGCGACCCGTTGCGTCGCGGGCCTTACGTGCCGGCGCAAAGTCCCAACGGCCCCACAGCTCTGTCAGTAAGCGCACGTGCGGCCGGGATACGACCGGAGCGGCCGCGGGGCATTCGCTCTCGGCACTCCGGGCTGAAGTTGACTGAAGTCCCGGGCGCGCACCGCAGACTGAGGGCTCCCCCCCTCGGCGTTGGGCCTCCAGCCCACCAATCCGCGCCGGCCGAAGATGGCCAATACCGCATAACGACAATGTTTCTGCGGATGGCCCGGCTCGTGCTTTTTCGATTCCCGATTCCTGCGTCACCTCCGGGAGCCGGTCCATGAAACTCCAAGCCAACACGGTCACCCTCCTCGGCCTCGCCGGCGCCGCCGCGCTGGTCGCAGCCTGCGACAATTCGGCGGTCGACAGCTCCAGCTCCGACCTGGGGAACAGCGTTCAGGCGCTCTTATTCGTCAAACGACAGACGACGACGCTCCAAAACGGCAGCGAGACGGTCGACGTCGCGGGCGGCAACGGGCAGGTCCTCGACTACCAACGGTACGTGCCGGGGGGCAGCCTGAACCTGCTGTCGCCCGCGCGCGCCGATGGCGTGGTGACCAACCTCACAAGCTCTTTTCCGACCGCGGACTTCAACGGCGCCGACGTTTCGTTCGACGCAAAGCAAGCCGTCTTCTCGATGAAGCGCGATGCGAACGACTCGTACCACATCTACACGGTGCAGCTCGCACCCGGGGCCGACGGCAAGTTCGAGATGCACCAGAAGACGGCGGGTCCCTGGGACGACGTGAGCCCGATCTACATCCCCAATGGGCAAATCGCGTTCGTCACCAACGAAATGTATACGCCGATGGGAACTCGCGCCGACGAGTACGAGCATGCGCGCCAGGCGCTGCAACTCGCCACCATCAGCGTCGACGGCGGCGACGCCGACCGGCGGCTCTTCGCGCAGAACCTGTCGCACTTGGTCGCGCCCTTTCTTCGGTACGACGGGAAAATAGGCTTCTCCCAGTGGGAACACTTCGGGCCGGTGAACGACGTCAAACTCCGCGTCGTCAATCCGGACGGAACGCAGGAGCTGGCGATCGCTGGTCAGCACTCGAAACCCGGCGACGCGCTCTTCACGGTCAAAGAGCTCTCCCCGAACGTCATGATCGGAATCGTCACCGCGCGCGACCGAACGATTCACGCCGGCGCCTTGGTGCAGATCGACGCGCGCAACCAAAACGACCCCGCTTGCCTCGACCCCAAGGCCTACGCCTCCGGTGGTGTGGTCGGTCACGCGTGTCTCGACGAAGAAAACGCCCGGTACCAAGTGCTCACTCCCGACGTTCCGACCGGGAGCGACCCGTCACCCGCCGGGCGCTATCGTGAGCCGAGCCTGCTGCCCGACGGGCGAATTCTCGTGTCGTGGGCCAGCGGCCCCGTGAACGACATGAACGAGCAATCGCTGACTGCGCCCGACTTCGGGATTTACGTCTACGACCCGACCACGAAGGCGAATCAGCTGGTCTACAACGACCGCGCCACCTGGGACGTGAACGCCCTCCCGGTCGCCCCGCGGGCCGAGCCGCCTGCCATCCCGGTCACCCAGCGCGTGGCCGACTCGACGATCCCGACGCACATCGGCTCCATCAATGTCGCGCAGACAAGCTTGAACGAAACGGTCGACGGCGCGGAGTTCAGCGGTGTTCCGCTCGCAACCGCGCTCCAGCAGGGGGCCGTCGCGGTGCGGGTGATCGAGGGGTTCTCGAGCGAAGCCGCCAAGGGCGTCACGATGTTCGGCCTGACGATGTTCGAAGGAGCTGCGGTCCTCGGCGAAGCGCCCGTCTTCAACGACGGAAGCTGGCTCGCCGACGTCCCCTCGTACCTGCCGGTCCACCTTCAACCGATCGACCAGTATGGATTGGCCATTCGCAATCAGCAGCTTTGGATTCAGGGCATGCCCGGCGAAGATCGCCGGTGCGTCGGCTGCCACGAGTCGCGAACCGGGCAAGGCGTTCCGGTGCTTGGTCAGAACCCGACCGTCGCCGAACAGCACGGCGCGCAAACCTTCACCGAGGCGATCGCGGATCGCGCCGAATATCCGTGGGACAAGAAGGTCCAGCCGATCCTCAACGCCAAGTGCGCGCCGTGTCACGGCCCGTCGTCGCCGACCAATCACCCCTACTACATCACGCGCACCGATCCGGTGACCGGAAATCAGACCACGTACGAGATCCCGAGCCTCGATCTCACGGATACCCCCGTGACCGTGTACTACGACAAGAACGTGGCCACTTGGCCCGCCTC
>CAZVPE010000031.1:0-3849 GCA_964628155.1 uncultured Polyangiaceae bacterium
CGACCGCCGTCCAATTCAGGTCCGCGCGTGTCGCGCGCCGCTCCGTGTTCGATACCGCCGAGGCGCCTTCGGAAAGCGGGCGGCAAGGACACCACCAATGCCATCGATCTGGATGGCCATTCGACCGACTCAGAGCGGTGGAGGCGCGGCCGTTCAAGGAAGCCGGGTAGAAGTCAGCTCGTCTGTGCAAGCCCGGCGCGGTGCCGGGCTGGGACGCCGCCGGGGTCGTCGTACGCGCCGCGGAGGACGGCTCGGGCCCGCCCGTCGGTACACGCGTGAGCACGTTTCACTGGGGCGGCGCGTGGGGCGAGCTGCGCGTAGCGGAGACGGCGGAGATGGGTGTCGTTCCCGCCGGGGTCGACTTCGCGCCGGCGAGCGCGCTGCCCGTCGCGGGCGTGACTGCGCTGCGTGCGGTGCGTGCGCTGGGCCCGATCCTCGGGCGGCGCGTTCTCGTCACGGGCGCGTCGGGGGGCGTGGGGCGCTACGCCGTGCAGCTCGCGCGGCTTGCCGGAGCGCACGTCATCGCTAGTGTGGGCGCGCCGACGCGCGGCGCCGGCCTCGACAAGCTCGGCGCCGGCGAGGTGGTCGTCGGCGTGGAAGGCGTCACCGAGCTCGTTCACGGCGTCATCGACAATGTCGGCGGCGAGCTTATCGGGCGCGCGATGAGCCTGCTCGCGGCCGGTGGCCTGATCCAGAGCGTGGGCGTCGCCTCGGGCGCGCCGAGCCCGATCGATCTACAGGCGCAACGGCTGCCGAACGGCTTGCGCGCGGGCGGCCGTCGCGTCGAGGTCTTCGTGGTAGGCAGCGGCCTCGGCCCCGACCTCGCCTACCTCATGTCTCTCGTCGCGAACCATCGCCTCAACGCGAGTGTCGGCTGGCGCGGCAGCTGGGACCGAGCCCGCGAGGCCATGGACGCGCTCCTCGCACGACGCGTGGAGGGCAAGGCGGTGCTCGAGCTGCGGTGACGTGCGGCCGAGCGCCGCACGGTCTCGTCGACGGGCCCCCCTGGCAGACCCTTGCAGTGGTTGCTAGTCGCGGCCGGCCACACGTCCTACGAGGTGACCCAGGGCTACGTCGACGCGGCGAGCATGCTGCGGGGGACGTTCGGGCCGCCGCACCCGCCGCTCCCCGAAGAGCTCGTCCGGGAGGTCGCCGCGAATGGTGTGCGGAATACTGTGCCTAACGCATCTAAGTTGCCGAAACTATTGCGACCCCAACGGGAATTGAACCCGTGTTACCGACGTGAGAGGCCGGTGTCCTAACCGCTAGACGATGGGGCCGAGTCAAAAATCCTGATGCTGCGTATGAGGCGCGCTCCGGCGGGCGCGGCTGGCTGGGGGACAAGGATTCGAACCTTGATAAGCGGAGCCAGAATCCGCTGTCCTGCCGTTAGACGATCCCCCAAGGATGTGGTGGGGTTCAGAAGGCTGCCTGAGCGCCTTCGGTACCGACCGCGGGCGCACGGGAGCGCGAACACTATTCGGCGAGGTTTTCTTGTCAAGCGCCCTTCCCCCTTCAGGCCGATTCGGCGTTGGGGCCAAATGCCCTCGCCCACGGCCAAAAGGCGGCGTGCGCGTGGGCGATCGCGCTGAGCCCCTTGACCGCGGCGTAGAAGCGCTTAGGTTCCGCCCCGCTAGCGCTCACCCTAGGTGAGTGCCAACGGTCTTCCAAACGGGGCTCGGCTTTGCGAGCGAGCGCCCAAAGAACCTCCACCCCAATGCCAGGCGAGGCTTCGCATGAAAATCCGTCCACTTGCCGATCGTGTCGTCATCAAGCGCCTTGAAAGCGAAGAAAAGACCAAGGGTGGCATCATCATCCCGGACACAGCGAAGGAAAAGCCCATCGAGGGCAAAGTCGTCGCCGTGGGCAACGGCAAGCTCCAGAAGAACGGAAAGCTTCGCGCTCCGGCCGTCAAAGAGGGCGATCGGGTGCTCATCGGCAAGTACGCCGGGACCGAAGTGAAGTTGGATGGCACCGAGCACGTCATCCTCGGTGAGGACGAGATTCTCGCCGTTCTGAGCTGACCCATTGGGTCGCGCCGAAGGAGGACTGGCGGTGCCCCGGACCCCATGACGGGGCGCATTTGGAAAACCTGACGGCTCGTACCCGGCTTCGCGCCGGCGAGACGCCACCCCTGTTTCGACTTTGAAGGAGAATTTGAACTCATGGCTTCCAAGCAGATCGCTTTCGCCCGTGATGCCCGCCACGCTATTTTGAGCGGAGTCAATCAGCTCGCCAATGCGGTGAAAGTCACCCTCGGGCCCCGGGGGCGCAACGTCGTCATAGAAAAGAGCTGGGGTTCGCCTGTCATCACCAAAGACGGCGTGACGGTCGCAAAAGAGATTGAACTCCTGGGCAAGCTCGAGAATATGGGAGCGCAGATGGTGCGCGAGGTCGCGTCCCGCACGAGCGACAAAGCAGGGGACGGGACCACGACGGCGACTGTGCTGGCGCAATCGATTTTCGCGGAAGGGCTCAAGCTCGTGGAGGCGGGCGCGAACCCGATGGGGTTGAAGCGCGGCATCGACGCGGCCGTGGCGTCGATCGTGGCCGAGGTCAAGAAGCTGGCGACGCCCACCAAAGACAAGACGACGATCGCTCAGGTGGGCACGATCAGTGCGAACGGGGACTCTGCAGTCGGCAGCATGTTGGCCGATGCGATGGAAAAGGTTGGTAAGGAGGGCGTGATCACGGTCGAAGAGGCCAGGGGCACGGAGTCGCAGCTCGACGTGGTCGAAGGAATGCAGTTCGACCGGGGCTACCTTTCGCCCTATTTCGTCACCAATCCCGAGAAGATGTTGGTCGAACTCGATGATCCGCTCATTTTGATCAGCGAGAAGAAACTCTCGAGCATGCAAGACCTATTGCCGCTGCTCGAGCAAGTGGCCAAAGACGGGCGGCCCCTGCTCGTGGTTGCCGAGGATGTCGACGGCGAGGCGCTGGCGACGCTCGTCGTCAACAAGCTTCGGGGGCTGCTCAAGGTCTGCGCTGTGAAGGCACCGGGGTTCGGCGATCGGCGTAAGGAAATGCTCAAGGATATCGCCGTGCTCACTGGCGGTCAGGTGGTATCCGAAGACGTGGGAATCAAGGTCGATGGGATGCAGCTTCGCGACCTGGGGCGCGCCAAGCGGGTCAAGATCGACAAGGACAACACGACGATCATCGACGGGGCAGGGGATTCGAAGGACATCAAGGCTCGCGTCGACAACTTGCGCAAGGAAATCGAGCGGAACAACAGCGACTACGACCGCGAGAAGCTGAAGGAGCGCCTGGCGAAGATTGCCGGCGGCGTCGCGGTGGTGAAAGTTGGCGCCCACACCGAGACTGAAATGAAAGAGAAGAAAGCCCGGGTCGAGGACGCACTTCACGCAACGCGTGCGGCGGTAGAAGAAGGAATCGTGCCCGGCGGCGGTGTCGCCCTCCTGCGGGCTTCGTCCTCGCTCGACGGTCTCAAGCTCGAAGGAGACGAGGCTTCGGGCGTACGACTGGTCCGGCGAGCGATCGAAGAGCCGCTGCGTCAGATCGCGAAGAACGCCGGACAGGAAGGCTAGGTCGTCGTGGAGAAGGTCCGCGAGGGGAAAGGCGCCTTCGGCTTCAACGCCGCGACCGACGGCTACGAGGATCTCCTGAAGGCCGGGGTGATAGACCCGGCGAAGGTCGTTCGCATGGCGCTTGAGCATGCCGCGAGTGTGGCCGGCATGATGCTCACCACCGAAGCTGCCATCGCGTAGTGGCCCCAGAAGGAGAAGCCCGAAGCCGCTGGCGCTGGTGCGGGCGGTGGAATGGGCGGCATGGGTGGAATGGGCGGCATGGGTGGAATGGGCGGCATGGGTGGAATGGGCGGCATGG
>CAZVPE010000031.1:3949-35461 GCA_964628155.1 uncultured Polyangiaceae bacterium
GGTGGAATGGGCGGCATGGGTGGAATGGGCGGCATGGGTGGAATGGGCGGCATGGGTGGCGACGACTTCGATATGGATTGATTGAAGAGCCTCGTGGGAGTGAAGGCAGGCGCTCCCACGCGCGGTTCATGCGGGGGGAGGGAGCTTTGACTTGGTCGATCGCATGCGCGTAAGCTGTTTCGACAGGCGCGCGTGGATCTCCGTGTGATCGGCTGCCACGGCGGCGAGACGCCTAAGCATCGGACCAGTGCGTTCGTGGTGGACGAGTGCCTCGCGATCGATGCGGGGGCGCTCACGAGCGGTTTAGAACTGAAAGCGCAGTGCGCGCTCAAAGCCGTTCTCGTGAGCCACGCACACCTCGATCACATTCGCGACCTTGCGACGATCGCGGACAATCGGAGCCAGCGGGGCGCCGAGCCTCTTATCGTGGCGGGGACGAAGCCAACGCTTTCCGCGCTGAAGAAACACTTCTTCAATAATCTGCTCTGGCCCGATTTCTCGGCGATCCCCACGGGGCGTCGCTCCGTCATCAAGTACCTCGAACTCACGCCCGAGAAATCGGCGGTCATCGCGGGCTACGAGGTGAAGGCCATCCGCGTCAACCACACCATCGACTCATCTGCGTTCGTCATTCGTGAAGGCAATCGGGTGCTGGCGTACAGCGGAGACACAGGCCCTACGGATCGCCTCTGGCAGGTGCTCGAAGAAACCGAAGGGCTGCGGGCGCTTCTGATGGAGGTGAGCTTTCCGGACAGCGAAGGGCGCCTCGCCCGCGTCAGCGGACACCACACGCCTCAGACTTTGGCTCGCGATCTAGCGAAGCTTTCGGGGCCGAAGAACCTGCCCACGCTCCTTTATCACATCAAACCGAGCTTCCAGGGCGAGGTCGAGCGCGAGTGTGCTCGACTTCGCGGTCTCAACCTCACGGTTTGCGCCCTCGGGGATCATTTCATCCTCTGAGCCCGGGTCGTCTTGGATTGCGCTGGTCGGCTACAGCCGTTCCGGTATAGCCCAAGACGGATGGGCCCGAGCCTCGCCGCTGAGCAGGCCGGGAACCCCTTGCGCGGTCGCCGCAGCAGCCGCAGATAGATCGCTTCCCGGTGACGCCTTCGATTCGACCCACCTCATCCGCCTCGGACATCACCCTGGGCTTGGAAGACGACCCTGAAGGCGCCCGCATTGTCGGTGAGGAGCTGAGGCTCCTTTCGGCTGTCCTGCGTACGCTCGACGGGCGTGGCGTCGCCGATGCGTCGGCCGCCCGCGCTCGGGCACTGGACGACACGCGCCTCCTCGAGTTGCGCGATGACGTCGCGGTAGCCAAACCCGAGGACCTTCCAGCTCTTTTCGAGCAAATGCACCATCTTGGCGCGCTTCGCGCCCAGCGCGGACGAAGCGTGGCAGGCTCGGTCGACCGAGCGAGCCCGTATTTCGGACACATGCGACTCGAAGAGCCAGTGCCTCCCGGAGAACGCCGCCCAGGCGGCCCTCCGAAGCGCCGGCGCGATGTGCTCATCGGAGCCCGCTCCTACGTCGATTCGGGGGACGGTATTCGCATCGTCGACTGGCGCCACGCTCCTGTGAGCAAGATCTACTACCGCTATACGGAGGGCGACGATTACGAGGAGGAGCTGGGAGGCCGGATGGTGGAAGGCACGGTCGCGGTTCGGCGCGGCGTTAGCATCGTCGGCGGTGAGCTCGTCCGGGTTTCGGCGCCCCAAGGCGCGTTCGTTCGCAACCATGATGGCCGGTGGAAGCGCGTCGCGGTTCGGCGCGCCCAACTCGAGACCGAGAAGAAGTGGGCGGCCCGCCGCGGCGTCGCGAACGAAGCGCGTCTCGGGATCGGCGCCGACGGAGAGCTTCGTCAAGACAAGCATCTGCCGGCCATCGCGTCCCTGCTCGATCCCCGGCAGTTCGATTTGATCGCCCGGGACAGCGCCGGGCTCGTCGCGGTGCAGGGGAGCGCCGGCAGCGGCAAGACGACGGTCGGCATGCACCGGGTGGCGTTTCTCGCGTTCCGGGAGCCCCAGCGCTTTCGTCCGGAGAACATGCTGGTCGTCGTGCCGAACGAGGCTCTCGTCCACTATGTTTCGCGGGTGTTGCCATCGCTTGGGGTGGAAGGAGTCGGCGTCGCCACATTCGGCCGTTTGGCGGACCGTTTTGCCACGACCATGTTCCCCAAGTTACCGACCGCCATCGGAGACGAAACGCCGCCGGTAGTGTCGCGAGCGAAGTCGCATGCGGCGATGCTGCGGGGAATCGACCGCATCGTGGGGCAGATTGGCCGCGAGCTCGACGTGCGCATCCGAACCTCGATGGCCAAATGGCCCGACGGCGAGCGAGCGATTCATGCGTGGGATTCGACCCGCGGAGAACGAACCCCGCTCGATATGCGCGTCACCGCCTTGTCCCAGTGGCTCGCGGGTAGGCGCCAACTCGCGGGAGCGACGGCGGCGCTCGAACTTCCCGACGTGACGCGCAGTGCTCTCGAACAGCTCTTGACGCGCGAGCGCGCCGTGACGCGGTCCGCGGCAGGCGTCTGGGACGAGCTTTTGACGTCCCGCGACTCGTTGGCTGAGACGTTTTCGACCGAGCCGGCGTTCGGGCCGGGTCAGCTGGATCAAGTGCATGCCTGGTGCGTGCGACAATCGCGCGTGCGAGCCGAAGGAGAGCGCGACGGTGAAGTGCCGACGCTCGATCCGGAGGACCGAGCGCTTCTTTTGCGTTGTTGGCAAGTTCTGCGAGGTCCGATCGTGGATCCGGCGGGCAAGCCGGTCCACTTCGCACACGTGTTCGTCGACGAGGTGCAGGATGCGAGCCCCGTCGAGCTCCGCGTTCTGCTCGATCTCGCGGGTAAGGAACGCAGCATCACCCTAGCGGGAGACGTCGCGCAGCGCTTGCTCGACGACGGCGACGAGCGCGGAGAGTTCGACTGGGACGCACTGCTCGATGGCTTGGGAGTACCCCACACCAAGATCGAGCCGCTCAAAGTGAGCTATCGGTCCACGGCCGAAATCACCGAGTTTGCGCGAGTTGTCTTGGGCCCCCTGGCACACGCGGAAATGCCGGATACAAGTCGCCACGGTCCGCCGGTGGAATTGTTTGCATTCGCATCTCCCGGCGAATCGGTGGCCTGGCTGGCTGAAGTCCTCAAGCAATTGGCCCAAGACGAGCCGGACGCGAACGTCGCCCTTATCACGCGTTTCCCGCAGCAAGCCGACCTTTATTACGATGGGCTCTTGCGAGCAGAGCTCCCGAACGTGCGCCGCGTCGCGAAACAGAATTTCTCTTGGGATCCGGGCGTCGACATCACCGACGTGAGGCAGACCAAGGGGCTCGAATTCGACGAAGTCATTCTGCTCGAAACGACGGAGGCGAGCTATCCGGTCACTCCCGCGTCCCGACACGCGCTTTATGTAGGGGCGACTCGCGCGTCCCATCAGCTGTGGTGCGTGGCGAGCGCCGAGCCGTCGAAGCTGGTGACGGCCGCGATCCCGGTCGACAGCGGCTAGAGCGCCGGTCGCTCGAGCCACACGGTCAAATTACGAACAGAGTGTGCAGACTGAGCCATTCGGCTGCCGACGCGCCACTGAACCGACATCACTGGAGAGGGTGGATGACGATTCGCTCCGCGTGCCCAGGCGGCCCCGGCCCAAGAGTTGCGTTTGCTTTGGCCGTCCTTGGCCTTGGCGCCTGCAGCGGGCCGACCTCATCGCCCGGAGCTGACGCCGGCTCGGTCGAGCAGGGAGGTGCGTCGGGAGGCACGATGATGGCGCAAGTTGGGCCGTCTTCGAGCGGCGGCAGTAGTGGCGGCGGCAGCGCCAGCAGCAGTTCGTCTGGCAGCGCCAGCAGCAGTTCGTCTGGCGGCGCCAGCAGCAGTTCGTCGGGCGGCGCGAGCAGCAGTTCGTCGGGCGGCGCGAGCAGCAGTTCGTCGGGCGGCGCGAGCAGCGGCGTCCTCACCATTGGGTCCAGCGGCTCGAGCAGCGGGACGACGAGGTCGATGGACGACGCGGGGGGTAGCAGCGAAGGCGGGCGCGCTGACAGCGGGAGCGGGTCGGGCGTGGCGTCTTCGGGCGACGGTGGTTCAAGCTGCCCCGTCGCGGCGGTGTTCTGCGATGGTTTCGAAAGCGGTACGACGTTGGCCGCAGCGTGGACGGTCGACAATAATGTGGCGGCGAATACGGTGACGGTCGTGTCGAACAAGACGCACTCGGGCTCGAACTCGGTGCACTTGACCTTCACTGGGGCGGTCGGCACGACGTTCATCGATGAGAAGCTGGGCGTCCCGGCGACGGGCAACGTCTGGGGTCGAGTCTGGATGTACCCCAACACCGAGACGGACAACGGCATCGGCCCCGATCCGCATGTCGTCTATATCGAGGCCGAGCCGGCGGGATTCACGGGCCACTCGGCCACGGGCGTCCGTCCGCTGAACACCCTGAGCGGCAAGGTGGCGATCAACGTTGCCCCACCCGACACCGGGCCGAGCGCGAACATCACGCTACCCGAGGGGGCTTGGCACTGCTTCGAATGGGAAATCAGCGGCATCGGCGGTAACGGTAGCGTGACCCTGTACATGGACGGCATGTTGCTGGCTAACGACATGGGAACGGCGATCGCGGCTATCGGGGAAATGCGCATCGGCTGTGAGCGTTACAACGCGGGAACGACGACCGGCGACCTGTACCTCGACGACTATGCGATCGGCCCCACGCGAATGGGGTGCAACTGACCGACGGGCCAACGCCATGAAGCGTCCGTATACCCACCGGGCCACGTTACCCGCCGGCTTCAGGAATCGCGGGCGAAGCTCACGCGGAATGCCGTACCGCCAATGCGCAGGATTTCGACGCTCCCGTCGAGCTGCCGGGCGAGGGTGGTCACGAGCTGAAGACCGAGAGTCTGTGACTTTTCGAGCTCGAAGTCCGGCGATAGCCCGATTCCGTTGTCTTTCACCGAGAGGCTGACCCTTCCTTCGCACGCCGACAGCGAGACCTCGACGACTCCCTCGCGCCGATCGGGAAACGCGTGCTTCAGGGCGTTCGTAATGAGCTCGTTGACGAGGAGGCCGCAGGGAATGGCCTTGTCCACCGGCAGGGCGATTGGCTCGACTTGAAACGCCAATTGAACCGCGCCGACCGCGACGCCCGCCGATTGAAAGACGTTGCTGGCAATAGTCCGGATGTATTCGGAGAATGGAACACGACCGTAGTCTTTCGACTGATAGAGCTTCTCGTGAATCAGCGCGATCGCAAGCACGCGATTGCGGCACTCTTCGAGCGCGCCTCGGGCAGCCTGACTGTCCACCTTTCGTAGCTGCATGTTGACGAGGCTGGCGATCACCTGGAGGTTGTTCTTGACACGGTGGTGCACCTCTTGAAGCAAGACCTCCTTCTCTTTGAGCGATGCTTGGAGCGCGGCCTCTCTCTCTTTCTGTGCGGTGATGTCGCGGGCTACTTTTGCAACGGAAACGATGACGCCTTCCCGATTGCGCACCGGCGAGGCGGCTATCGAGGCGATGATGTGGCGGCCCTCCTTGGTTCGACGCAGGACTTCGTAATGCGCGACTCGCTCGCCCCGAGCGATGCGTCGGAGAATCTCGTTGTGTTCGTCGACCCGGTCGGGTGGGCAGAGGATCGCAAAAGGACTGCCGACGATTTCCGCGGCGGTGTATCCGAAGATGCGTTCGGCAGCGCGATTCCAGCTCGTGACGATGCCCTCGAGCGTCTCGCCGATGATGCAGTCGTCCGAGGCCTCGACGATGGCGGCCAGGCGCGCTCTCGCCTCGTCCTGGCTGCGTTCCGTCACGTCGCGAATCGTGCTGCAGACAAGGATTCCCGCTTCGGTCTCGAGCGGACTCAAGCTGATTTCGACGGGAAACTCAGTGCCATCTCGCCGCAACCCGTAGAGCGCGAGGCCAGAGCCCATCGCGCGTACCTTTGGGTCCCCGAGGTAGCGGTCCCTGTGGGCTGGATGGCAATGACGGAATCGAGCGGGAACGAGAAGCTCGATGGTTTTTTCGAGAAGCTCCGTCCGTGCGTATCCGAAGAGCCTCTCGGTCTGTGCGTTGACGAGAACGATCTTCCCGTCTTTGTCCGAAATCACGACTGCGTCCGGCGCAGCTTCTAGGAAACCGTTGAATTTGGCCTTGGCAAGTCGCTCCTTTTCCAGTGCCGCCTTGCGCGCGGTGATGTCGATAAACGTGGTGACCGTCCGCGGTTCTCCGTGCATCACGATGTTCTGAATCGACGCCAACACGTCGAGGCAGGCGCCGAGTTTGCCTTGGAGCCTCAATTCCAGATCGCGAACGAACCCCTGAGCGTGCACCAACGCAAAAATCCGCTCCCGATCTTTGGCCGGGTACAGATCGAGGGTGCCGATGGTTTGACCGACCATCTCTTCCAGGTCGAACCCCAAGAGACTGATGGCGGCCGGATTCGCGTCGAGAATCACGTCGTCCGGCGAAGTAACGACCATGCCCAGCGAAGGGAGAAAGAATAGCGCATTGAATGCGTCGTCTTCCGCGCCATGTCGTTCCGTGCTCCTCGTGACAACCATTGGCGCCCCCACTTCTCGTGGCCCCGCCATTCCCTTAACCTCGACGAGGCACAAGTCCCTTGTGCCACATGTCCGTCACGGTGGGGCCCCGCCGTAAATTCGCCTGGACGACTTGTAATCGCTGTGGGCGCCACTGTCACGCTGCGCTACCGTCCCTATCCGGTCGTCGCCGACGCCTGCCCCTTTTCGGCGTTTTCCGATGCGGGGGTTTCGGTTGCCTCGCCGACGAAAACGCCAAAACGGAGGGCGGGCTCGCGATATCGGGGCAGAACTGGGGGGAGTCTTGATGAACGCAGCAGCGACCATTCTCGTAGTCGAAGACGAGCAAATCATCGCCCAGGACATCCGCCAGACGCTGACGGACCTGGGCTATGCGGTCCCCCGCACAGTCGCGACGGGTGTTCAGGCGTTTCAGTATGCCGAGACCTTGAGACCTCAGCTCATCTTGATGGACATCAAGCTCAAGGGCGAGACGGACGGAATCGCCGCCGCGTCGGAGATTCGCCGCTGTCTCGGGATACCGATCGTGTACCTCACATCCCACTCGGACGACGCGACGCTTGCGCGTGCGGCAGAAACCCACCCGTACGGCTACTTGGTCAAGCCCTTCAACGACCGCGACCTTCGTACGGCGATCGAAGTCGCCCTTCAGAAGCACGAGTTCGAGGAGCAGCTCCAGGCTCGCGAGCGTTGGTTCGCGACGACTCTCGACTCGATCGGGGACGCGGTGCTCGCGACGGACTCCGACGGCATCATCACGTTCATGAACCCGGTCGCGGTTCGGGTGACTGGTTGGACCCGTGCCGAGGCGATCGGCAAGGAGGTCGACGAGATCATCCGACTCACGAACGCGGAGGGCGAGCCGGTCGAGAATCCCGTGCACGTCGCCCTGCGTGATGCGCAGACCGTTCTTCTGCCGCCGAAGACCACGATGGTGCTCAAGACGGGAGCGAAGCTCGTGGTCGACGATAGCGCGTCGCCCATCGTGGACGACAACGGAAGAGTCGTCGGTGGGGTCGTTGTCTTTCGCGACGTCACCGAGCGAGCGAAGCTCGAGCAGCGTCTCGCCCAGAGCGAACGGCTCGCGAGCATAGGAACGATGGCGGCGGGGACCGGCCACGAGATCAACAATCCGCTTACGTACGTAATCGCCAACGTTGGATTCGCACTGCGCGGACTGAAGGAAACCATCGAGAACTTCCGGGGTCTGAACGTCCCGGACGAGGGCAAGGCGCGCTTCGAGAGCAACATGGCTCGTCTCGAGGAAGTCGTGGATGCGCTCCGCGACGCGGACGACGGCGCCGATCGGGTTCGGCGCATCGTCCGAGACTTGAAGAAGTTTACCCGCGTGGAGGGCGATGGCGCGGGGATGGTCGAGCTGCCGGACGTCCTCGAAGCGGCTGTACGCATGACGGCCCACACGCTGCGCCACCATGCGCGCCTCCGGAAGGAATACGGGGCTACGCCATTTGTCGAGGCCAGCGAGGGCCAGCTGACGCAGGTCTTCATGAACCTGCTCGTGAACGCGTCCGAAGCAATCGGTGAGGGGGATGCCGAACACCACGAGATTCGCGTCCGCACGTACACGAGTGAGGCGGGGGAGGGCGTCGTAGAGATCCGCGATACGGGACCTGGGATTCCCGCGCAGGTTCTACCTCGGATCTTCGACCCGTTCTTCAGCACCAAGCCGGTCGGCAGTGGCATGGGCCTCGGTCTCGCGATTTGTCACAGCATCGTGGCTTCGTACGGTGGTGAGATCACGGCCGAAAGCGCGGTGGGCGAGGGGACGATGTTCCGGGTGGTCCTACCGCCCGCACGCCACGTCGGCGGGACGGTCAAGACCGCCAGGCCTTCTTCGAAGCCGCCGCGTCGCGGTCGGGTGCTCGTCATCGACGACGAGGAAGCGCTCGCGCTGGCTATTTCCCGCATTCTGCGATCAGAACACGATGTGACCGTCGAGACGGACGCTCGAGCGGCGCTCGCCAAAATCGCTGGCGGCGAGACGTACGACGCGATCTTCTGCGATCTCATGATGCCGAACGTCTCGGGCATCGACGTCTACGTGGCGTTGCAGGCGTCTGCTCCGGAACTGGCGAAACGCATCGTCTTCATGACAGGAGGCGCTTTTTCTTCGAGAGCTCGCGCGTTTCTCGAGAAGGTCCCAAACGTATCGATCAGCAAGCCGTTCACGCTCGAGTCCATCCGCACGATTCTCACGGACTACGTGGGAGGAAACTGAATTCCCAAGGGGGTAGGATGCCGCGCTCGATTCTGGTCGTAGAGGACGAAGCTCTCATCGCATTCGATATTCAGTTGGCGCTCATCGGACTCGGCTACGACGTTCCGGCCACCGTGGCAACGGCGACCGAGGCTCTGCATGCTGTCGAGACGTTCCGTCCCGATCTGGTCCTGATGGATGTGCATCTCAAAGGTGGCGACGACGGTGTGGCCGCGGCGGCGGCCATCCAGGCGTATCGGCCGACACCGGTCGTCTTTTTGAGCGCGTACGCCGACGATGCGACGGTGGAGCGCGCCGGCGGCGTAGAGCCGTACGGTTACCTGCTCAAACCGTTCAACGATCGCGAGCTTCGAGCGACGGTCGAGATCGCGCTGCGGCGGCATGCCCATGCCGAAGGGATCGCCCAACGGGCCACCCTGCTCGCGGGGGTCCTCGGCAGTCTGCCGGACATCGTCCTTTCCGTCGATACGGAGGGAAGGGTCCTTCTCGCGAACGAGGCCGCGCTTCGAGCTGTGGGGGCGACGTCGGCCGGCCGGACCACGGGATGGACGGGCGGGGCCCCTGGGCTCAGGCTTGCCGACGGAGAAACAGCGTGCCCGCCGGGCCAGCTTCCGCTGTCGCGCGCGCTGTTCGGCGAGAGCGTTCAAGACGCCGAGGTTTTCGTTCAGGCGCCCTCCGAGGCGAACGGGCGCCTCTACAACTTCACTGCGGCGCCCCTGCGGGACGATCGAGGACGGCTGACGGGTGCGGTCTCCGTGGGGCGCGACATCACGGGCTTGCGAGCGACGCAGTCGGATCTACGCCAGCTGTCCGATACCGACGAGCTGACGGGCGCCTACAACCGGCGCGGGTTCCTGACTGCCGCACGCGCCAAGCTCGATGCGGCGACCAGTTTGGGCCGCAGCCCGGCGCTCGTCTTCGTCGACCTCAACGAGCTGAAGCGAATCAACGACGAGCTCGGCCACCAAGAAGGCGATCGCGCGATCGCGGACGCGGTCGATGTCCTCCGCTCGTCGTTTCGAAACTCGGACATCGTCGGGCGCCTCGGCGGCGACGAATTCGTCGTCCTCGCCCAGGACGCCGGACCCTATTCGCACGTCCTGCGCGCTCGCCTGCAGTCGGCGCTCGATGACTTCAACGACCGTTCGGGTCGGCGATACCGGCTCTCGATGAGCGTTGGAGTCTCCCAGCAGGACCCCACCGAGCCGGTTTCGCTGGAGGCTCTCGTGGAGGCGGCCGACAGGCGAATGTACGAAGAGAAGGCCTCGCACCGCAGGCGCGACAGCGGCGTGACGCGCACGGCTCCGGTGCGGACCGAGGACGAGGCGCACAACGTCGCTGTCGGGGGCGCCCGTGAGCCCAGGACCAAGGAGCCAGGGCTTGGGTTCTGACGACTCCCTCGCCCTCAAACGATCAAGAAAGAGAGCTTCCCACCGGTATACCCGGCCACGGCGAGCTCGACGTCCAGCCTGGCGGTCGCGCGCGCCCCGGCTCCCGATGTGATCACGGTTTGCGCGACAGACGCGGAAACGACGTCCCGAAGGCGGACATGAGTCGCGCCAAACAGGCTCGCCATCACGTTGAGGACCTCGCGGAGGTTCTCGGAGAGCTCTGCCGGAAGGAGCCCCGCTCGGACTGCCTCGGCGGCAACACCGGGTGGAACGAGTGAAAGGGCCGCACCCGCGGAAGCAGCGAACGGCAGGTCGCAGACCCCGACGGACACGATTTTGTCGGCGTCATCCGCGTACGTTGCCACGTAAAGCTTCGCGGACGGCGACAATATGCCGCACTTCTTGGCGGTAACACCCTTGCCGAGCAGGTCGCGCAGGAGCCGGGCGACGGCGTCAGGGGCGGGGAGGGTTGGCGAATGCATTCGTCTTGAGTCTCCCGAAGTGTAACTGCGAAAGGCGCTCCCGTGAAAAGAACCGCAATGTGACGCGTTCGGCAGGTCGGGCAACTCGCCGGCACGCTCGAAGGTTCTTCTTGGGTCTACGAAGCGAGCGCCTTCTCGATCGCCGCCTTCACCTCAGGACTCGCAGGGTCGACGGTCGGCTCGAAGCGCCCGAGGACCTCGCCGTGCTTGCCTACGAGAAACTTGTTGAAGTTCCACTTGAGTTCTCCCCCGTACTTCGGCGTGGTCGCCGGGCTCGTCAAGAAGGCGAACAGCGGGTCGATCCCGGGACCCTTGACCTTAACTTTGGCGAACATGTCGAAGGTCACGTTGAAGCGTGTCGTGCAAAACTCTTTGATCTGCTCATTCGTGCCCGGTTCTTGGGCGCCGAAATCGTTGGACGGAAACCCGAGGATGGCGAAGCCTCGCGTTGCGTATCGATCGTATAGCGATTGCAGCCCCGCGTACTGCGGAGTGAGACCGCACTGCGAGGCGACGTTGACGATCAACGTGACTTGGCCGTCGTAATCAGCGAGCTTCTTCGGTGTCCCGTCGATCTTCGCCACCTCGAAATCGTGGACCGTCTTGGCCATCGTGTCCTCCTTCGGATGCGTCGAAGCTTAGTCCATACGGGCGGGAGTGGCTTCCGCGGGCGTCGCGGTCAGGTGGGCGCAATTGCCTCGGCCAATAAGTCGTATGAGCGCTTGCGCGCGGCGTGCTCGTGGACGTGGGTCAGCACCATGAGCTCGTCTGCACCCGAAGCGTCGACGAGCGCAAAAAGCTGCTCGCGCACGCGGGTTATCCCCCCAACGAGCACGTGGGAGCCGCGCCCCGTGCGCAACGCCTGCTCATGCGGGTCGTACCGGTATGCGAGCGCCTCCTCTACGCTGGGCAGAGGCCGATCGCGAATCCCTTGGAGGAACCACACCATGGCGAGCTCGCCCGAAGACGCAAGTCGCTCGGCCTCCCGGTCGTTTTCCGCGCAGATCACGCCGACGGCGAGGATCGCCCACGGCTCGCGCCGGTGCGGGGATGGAACGAAGCTTCGCCGGTAAAGACGAAGCGCGCGCACGGCGTCGTCCGGGTTGATGTGGTGCGCAAATGCGAAGCCGAGGCCTTGCTCTGCCGCCATGAGGGCCCCTCCCGCTTCGCTCGAGCCGAGCAGCCAAGTCTCCGGGGCGGGGACGTTGACTGGGATCGCGCGAATCGGGCCGCCGAATCCGGTGCGAGGGGGCCCCTCCAAAGCGAAGTACTGCATCAGCTCGGCGAAACGTTGTGGGAAGTCGTCGACGACGACCGCGTCGCGGGAACGACGCAGAGCGGCCGCAGTGCGCGGATCGGTTCCGGGCGCGCGGCCAAGCCCGAGGTCGATCCGCCCGGGGAAGAGTGCGTGGAGGACGCGGAACGTCTCGGCGACTTTCAGGGGGGTATGGTTCGGAAGCATGATGCCACCGGCGCCAACACGCATCGACTTCGTGACCGCCGCAATCTGCCCGATGAGGATTTCCGGTGCGGGGCAAGCGAGACTGCCCGCGTTGTGGTGCTCGGCAAGCCAGTAGCGGCGAAGGCCGAGCGTCTCGGCGTGACGAGCGAGGTCGAGTGTGTTTCGCAGCGCGTCGGCCGCAGTCAACCCGGATGGGATCGGAGAGAGGTCGAGCACGGAGAGGGCCAGGGCCATTGCGCCCGGAGTTTAGAGCATTGAACCATTTGGCGCTCCGTCCCTTGCCGTCGGCCTGCGGACCGGGGAAACCTCTGGTCCTCGCGGCTTGCGCCGGGGCGGGCCCGGGAGTAACGATTGAAGCCCGTGTCGCCCCTCACTCGTTTCCCGGTAGTCGCGGTAGTAGCCATCCAAGCGATGGGCCGGGTTCAAAGCGCGTAGCAGGCGACGACGAACCCCGGCCGGAGGCCGCGGGTTCATGGGGATCTCTCGGTCGTCCGGCCTCTCGAAGGAAGGACTGACCATGGAATCCGTCGTCTACATGAATGGTGCGTTTCGGCCCGAGAGCCAAGCGACTCTTTCGGTGCGCTCACGGGTAGTGAACTACGGCTTGGGTTGCTTCGGGGGCATCCGGGGATACCGAGCAGACGCCGGGGGTCAAGTAAACCTGTTCCGGTTGGACCGGCATGTCCGCAGATTGGACCAATCGGCGCGCATCCTGCGGCTCCGCTTGCCCGCGCCACGGGATGATATTGCGGAACTGATTGTCGATTTGCTTCGCCGAAACGAGATTCGAGACGACGTGTACGTGCGACCGCTCGTGTATGCCGATTCCAACGAGCTTTCGCCAATCCTGGATACGGAGACGAGCGCGACCGCCATTTTTTGCATGCCGCTCGGCCGATATCTATCGGCCGACCCCATCGATGTTTGCGTGTCGAGCTGGCGTCGTGTGCGAGAAACGGCGCTCCCGGCCCGGGCAAAGGCGACGGCAGCCTATCTCAATAGCGCACTCGCCCGCCGAGAGGCGATGGACCACGGGTGCACCGAGGCCATTCTGCTCACGGAGGAGGGCCATGTGTCGGAGGGCTCCGCGGAGCATGTCGTTCTCGTGCGGGACGGTTGCCTGGTCTCACCGCCGAGTACGGACGACAACCTGGATGGAATCACACGGCAGACCTTGATCGCGATGGCACGCGAGGAACTCGGGATTCCGTTCGTGGAGCGGTCTATCGGGAGAACGGAGCTCTACGTCGCGGACGAGATGTTTCTGTGTGGGACCGGCGCTGAAATAACGGCTGTTCGCTCTGTCGACCATCGACTGGTCGGCGACGGGAACGTGGGCCCCATAACGCGTCGGCTCTCGCAGCACTTCGAGGCCGTGGTTCGCGGGCGTGTGCCCGCCCGGACCGACTGGCTGACGCCCGTTTGGTGATCGCGCTCTTTCGCCTGGGATGCCGCTGCCTCATCGATTTAGCGGCGGCGGCGTCCCGGCATCGAGTCCCAGAACAGGCGGGGCTCTCAAGGGGCTTGACGATACCTGGGGTCAGCGCCGGGTCCGTCGAGGGACTGGAGAAATTCCACCAAATCGCTTTGGTCGAGGTCCGTCAGCCCGAGCGGATGAATCTCGCTCGTGCCGACGAAGCCGTAAGGCGAGCCGCCGTCGTTGAAGAAGGCGACGACCTTGGCGAGCGTTCCGAGCTGCCCGGTGTGCATGAAGCTCGGGCGCTGGCTCACGCAGCGTAGAGTCGGAGTCCGGAAGGCGCCGTCCATCTTCGGCGTTACGGAGGTCGGCAGCCGGCCGTCGTTGCCGTCGCTGAAGGCACCGAACGTATCGAGCGAATCGGCGATGGCAGCTGCGAGGCCGGTGGCGGCGCCATGGTCGTCCGAGTCGACGAACGCCTGCTGAACCTTCGTGGGAACGAGTCCGACGTCGTGAAACTGCTGATCGGAAAGAAACGGTCCGGAGTGACAGGTCGAACACCCCCCCTTGCCGACGAAGAGGGCTGCACCGCGCTGCGCTGCTCGAGAGATCGCCCCCGCGCCGCCGTGCACCCACGCATCGAATGGGCTTGGCCCGCAAGTCAGCAGTCGCTCGAACGCGCCGATCGCCTTGCCCGCGTTGACGATGACGGTGGTCACGGCCGTCTGCTGCGCGGCACTCAAACCGTCGTACTCGGCGTGGTCGCCGGGCATTCCGTGGAAGGTTCCGTCGCAAGTCGGCTGGGGATCCGTGGGATTCTTCGGCTGACACCCCGTGAGCTGAGCGGTGAGCTGAGGGAACTGCCCCGGATCGGCGAGCGCCGGCATCGGACCGAAGATCGCTTCGTAATCGGATTGATATTTCGCGTAGATTTGCTCCGCTTCGTAGAGGCGCGAGCTGTTCATCTCGACGACGCTCTCGAGCGGACCGAATACTTGGTTGTAGAGCGCGTCACGGCGCCCGTCCCACATCAGCAGAGTGGCTTGTCCGACGTCGAGCAACGAGGGCGCACGCCGGCGCCCCCAGCCCGCTCCCAGGGAAACCTGAAGCTGGAACGAGCGGGTGTCCGAGAACCCAGACTTTGCGATGTGGCAACCCGCGCACGCGACGCGCCCGGTTTGGCCCGCGGTGCCCAACGTTTGGGGGCTCCCGTCGTTGTCCGTGTCGAGAAGGGGTCCCGAGAACGACGCGTCGTAAAACAACTTTTGGCCGAAGAGCGCGGCCGCCGCGTTGTCAGCAAAACGGTTGGTGCGGTCGGGTGGCGGCGCGGGGAGCGAAGCCGGTGCGAGCGCCTGGAGCGATTGCAGCTCCTCGGGGGTGACGACCGGATCGGGATCTCCCGTATTTGCCTCGGCGCCGTCGCCTCCGGAGTCGAAAAGCGCCGCCACCGGTCCGCCGTCGCCGACGGCCTCGCCGGAGGTCGCGTTTGCCGAAGAGCCGCAAGCGCTCTCCAGGCTGGCAATCGCGAGCATCGCGGTCAGTACGCGGTGCACGCGAACCTTGCATCCCACGTGGGAGGCGCAACTCCGCTCTTGAGCCCGAGGTCGTCCCAATGCCGCACCGTCTCGTTGCACTGGTGCTCGTGTAGAAAACCGTACGGTTTGGACTGGTTGCAGACGCCCTCGTCTTGCGCTCCCTCGTGATAGAGAACGTCGCCGAACGTGACGGTGACGGTCCCGGAAAGAGCAAAGCCTTTGGTCGGATAGTGCGTGCAACCGGCGGGCGAGCCGTCCATGAGGACGTAGACCGTGCTCGACGAGATGTAGGCGTCGAACTTGGTCATGCGGTCCACGCCAGCGTGTTCGAAGGGCGGTTCGGCGGGAGGGATGGTCGCGTTCGTGTTGTTCCCGTTGTTCCAGTTGTCGTAGTCGACGAGCGCATGATTCGGCGCTTGATTGTTGACCGCCCACGAAGCGCCGTTTACGAGGCCTCGGAAGGCCTGGACCTCCAAACGCATCGACGGGCCTTCGATCGTCTGGATGAGCAAGAAATTGCCATTTGCGTTCTGGAAGCCGTCCTCGACCGGGATAGGCTGATCGGTCACCAGCAGTTGAGGATATCGGCGATCGGTACCCACGATGTTCACGGTCCACGTGACGTGCAGATACGTACTGACGTCGGCGCTGACCGTCGCGGGCTGCTGCGCGGTGAAACGCAGGCGGCCGGTGACGTCCTGCGACCAGTCGTCGAACACGTGCCAGAACTGTCCCAGGATCGGACCGTGCGTGAAGACGAGCGGACCCGTCGGATCGTCGATGGAGTAGGCACCAAAGTCGAAGACCGACGAGGTCCAATGCCCGCTGGCGTTGTCGCCGGAAAACTTCGGGTCGCGGCTCGCCGTCTCGGACGGCGGAATCGAACTCGGGCTGAATCCCTCGTACCAATCCCATTCGCCTGCGTCGTGGGCCTGCGGGGTCACCTGAATGAAAGACCGTGCGATGGGCACGGGTGACGGGGTGGGTGTTTGCATGAGTGCGAGCCCGTTGGGCTCTTTGCCGGGAAGGTCGTATTGGCCGTTGATGTAGACCTCGCCGGTGGCCGACGCCTGCTGAATCTGTGTGAGAGTGAAAAACGGCTGATGCGGAGGTGCGGACAGCGCCTGTGGCGACAGCAGTCCCTGGTATGGGCAGCCCGATGCGAGTGCCTCCACGACGAGGGTCGTCGGCCCCGTGAGGCCAGACCACTCGAGGTGCCAGAGGGGGCCCTGACCCTGGTTCGACGCCCGCTTGAATCGTTCGTTTCCGGCCAGGAGCTCGACGTGAGCTTGGGGGGCTTGGTAGGAGAGGCTCATGAGCGGGACCGCACCATCGGCCGTTGCTGTGAGAACCTGAAACGCGGGCGCGGCAGGCGTGGTGTCCTTGGCGTGCCCCGCCTTGTCGGCAGCCGTGAAATAGTAGTTCGCGTACTGGGTCCACCCCTGCCCGGCGACCACTTGGGCGGTTTCCGACCCGTAGATCGTCTGGGTTGCGGCGCTGGCGGTGGCGGGAACGTAAAATACGATGCCGTCGTCGCGGCCGCCCTGGCTCAAGAGTGTTTGGCGCTGGATCGTGTCCGTCGTATAGACTTTCGGCCGTGCCTCACGCCACCCGTTTTCGGGCGCGGTCGCATGGACACCAATGGCGTACACGGGAATGCGGTCGGACGCCGGGGTCACATACACGTAACCAAGAGTCGGCTTCGCCGGGATCGTCGCGCCCCACGAGTAGGCGCCGCTCGCGTAGATTTGGCCGGCGCTCGCCTTGTTCAGACTGTTCGATGTGTTGTTCGGCAAATCGAACGTTTGGCGGAGCCCGGCGCAGCGGTAGATCGCGTTCTTGATTGTGAGCGAGCCGTCGGCGTTCGTGGTTACGGTGCTCGGGTCGGGAAGGGGATAGACACGGTAGTCGACGGCGTTGTCAACGGGATCGAAGTCGAGCCCGACCGAATCTTCACGCTCCTCGGCCGTGACGTTCGTAAGCGCCGGTAGCGGTCCCAGATTGGCGGCCACGGCTGCATCGAGCTGCGTAACGAGGTGCTTCGTGCTCGGCGATGACGCGCTTGCGTCGCCCGGCGATCCAGCGTCCTCGGTCGCGCTGCCGGCCGCGGGCGACGGGCTGTTGCCGACAGCTGTGCTGCTCGGGAGCGGTCCGGCAGCATTTCGGCCGTCCGTGATAACGCCGGAACCATTCGAGCAGGCCAGATTGGGCAGGGCAGCGCCTACGACGACCAGAGACCGAATGATACAGAGCCGTGCACGCATGCAGTTCTCCTTCAAGTCATCCCCCATGTTCGCGGCCGCCCAAAAAGGGCGCCCGACCGAATCGGAGATTGTGTCACGGACAGTGGCCTCGCGCGACGAAAGGGCGCAATTCGTGTACCACCCAGGGCGAGGACCACTGGCTTGGAACTGCCATCGCGCACAAGGTCTTACGTACTCCGAATGGTCGTGCGAAAGACTAGCGTTTTTCCTGGCGCCGCACGACGCGCTGACGTTGTATCTGCAGCCGTAGCCGGATAGACCCTGAACGTCTTCGGCATAATGGGCCTTCCTTCTCATGGGAATCGTGAAAAGTCGATTATCTGGTGGACTACGCGATTGAGATTCGAAGGAGCGAAGGCTTGGGCGCCGTGGGCGATTCTGCGGGACCGGCCCAGTCGACGGCATTGAGCCTCCTCTTCGTTCAAGCGTTTTTCGTGGTGGCCGATCGACCGCGCTCCCCAACACGTTGCTTGGTGTGCCGCGCAGGCAATCGATAGTGCGGAGTCGGGCGAAAATGCCGAGCAGGGCGGAAACACGGTGACAGGGTGAACAAAGCGAGGTTCATTGCGCGTCCCGTGAGCGTGAGCTACGTCCAGGCAATCGGAGAAGGCGGCGCGTCCCTCCCCTCAGGCGCCGGCTCCTCCGCGCGCCCCCCGGCTGTGAACACGCCAGTCGGGGGGCGCTTCCTTTTTTGCACGCGGCCTGGGCGCGCGCGGTCCAGACGGACCGAACGAGAAATGGGGCTTGTCTGTGCGAACCCGCGTCCGACAAGGGGCGCGCCTGCGCACGTCCACCGCAACCTGTTGCAATCCGTCGACTGACGCAGTAAAAGTGCGTCCCAAGCGAACGGGACGCTCTACCCTCCCGCCTCCGTCTGAGACCCGTTCGCTCTTACGCCCTCCGCCCGCGAGAATTCCGGCCGGGGGGCGTTTTTTTGGGGTCGGAACGACCGGACCGGCGTTGGGAACGTTGACTCGGCTGGCGGCGGAGGCCTCAATCCGGGGCATATGGGTGGTCGTGATTGGCCTCTGGTGTCCAATCGCGGTGAAGGCTAGATGAACTTGGGCGCCCGTGGGAAGCGCCGGGACGGCGCTGGATGTCCGCGTCTCCCACTGATGACCAAATGACAGCCAACCGCACCACCCCCTCGGTTCGCCCGCCCGCGCCGCTCCCATCCGGCGACCTTCGAGCGAGCGTCGAGCGGCATCGGGCCTCACTGGTCGAGCGGCTCACTGCGGGTGAGGACGGAATGACGCTCGGGCGGGCCAACGCGCGTTTTCTCGACGCTTGTTTCGCCGCCCGATTCGACGCGGCCGCGAACGCGGCGGGGGTGCCGTCGACCGGTCTTGCGGTGGCGGCCGTCGGAAGTTTCGGCCGCGGGGCGGTGGCGCTGCGAAGCGACGCCGATATCGTGGTGGTCGTTGGCCCTCGCCTCATCGGCGCGCAACAGGCCGCAGCGTTCGCCGAAGCGCTGCTGTATCCGTTGTGGGACGCCACGCTCGCGGTGGGTCACCAAGTCGTCAGCGCGTCGGACGCCGTCAAGCTCGCGCACGAAGATCTGGCCACCGCGACGGAATTGCTCGACTTGCGTCTTCTCGCTGGAGACGGAGCCCTGGTCCGCGATCTTGTTGCGCAGGCCAACGAAGGGCTCTTCGGCGAAGACGAGCTGGGTACGTTCATCGAACGACTCGAGACAGAGGCGGCGGCGCGTCACGAGCGGTTCGGGGGATCGGTCTATCTGCTCGAGCCTGACGTCAAGAGCGGCGCCGGAGGGTTGCGGGACATCGACGGGATGCGCTGGGCGGCGCGCGCGCGCTATCGAGTCGGGGAGGCGGAAGTCAACGAACGGCTCGGTGCCTGGGGAGAGCTCCTTCACCGGGGGGTCCTCGTCGAGCGTGAGGCGAACGAGATTGCTGCTGCCGAGGAGTTCTTGTGGCGGATTCGCAATCGCCTCCACGCGCGCGACGGGAGGAAGGCCGACCGCCTCGGATTCGAGGAGCAAGAGGCGCTCGCCATGGCGATGGGGTACGGGAACGACCGCGCGCGAGCCGCCGAACGGCTCATGCAGGAATATTACCGGCATGCCCGTTCTGCGACCCGCGCGCGCGCGAGTCTTCTCGAACGACTCAAGCCAGCACGCCGTCGCGCGAAAGCGCATACGGTCGATCTCGGCGGCGCAGTCCACCTGTTCGATGGGCACGTGACGATCGCCGGTACGGCGGAGCTCCAGGCCGACCCGGCGCTGGCGATGCGGGTCTACATGGCGTGTGTACGCCAGCGCGCGCCGGTCTTGCCGTTTGCGAGGGACGCGATAGCGCGCGCTGTGGACGACCAATCCTGGTGCACGCGGCTGCGAGCCAGCGCGGAGGCGGCGGCACTCTTCGTAGAGCTCGTTTGCACCATCCCCGAAACGCCGACGCGGAGGGGATCGATCGTCGGCGAGCTGCACGACGTAGGGCTACTCCTGGCGATGGTCCCGGAGTTTCTTCCAGTGACAGGGCAAGTCCATCACGACGTTTACCACGTATATACCGTCGACGCGCACTCGGTCGCGTCGGTCGACCGCCTTCGCCAACTGGCGCGCGGTGAGCTCGCCCACGAGTTTGCGCTCGCGTCGCGACTCGCGGCGGAGATCGCGCGACCGCGTCCGCTCTTCTTGGCGACTCTGCTCCACGACGTTGGCAAGGGCTATCCGGACGGGCAAGGATCGCGAAAAGGCCACTCGAAGACGGGGGCCGACCTCTGCGAGCGCATCCTGCCGCGCTTGGGCCTTTCGTCGGAGGACGTCGACGATGCGCGGCAGCTCGTGCTGGATCACTTGCTCATGTACCACGTGGCCACCCGGCGCGACCTCGACGACACGGCGACCATCGAGGAGTTCTGTCGGAATATGCGCGGGCGGGAAGGCCTGCGAAACCTCTACCTCTTGACCGTCTCTGACCTCTCCACGACCTCGCCCACGGCGATGACCTCGTGGAAGGCGCGCATGTTCGACGAGCTCTACTTCGCCGCGGAAGGGCACCTGGCGGGCCAAGAGCCCCGCGCCGACGCGGAGCGCGTGGCGCGCGTCCGTGCCGCGGTCCGAAACGCTTGGTCGGGCCCAAGCGAAGCAATCGAGGTCCTCCTCGCCTCGATGCCGGAACGGTACCTCCTCGCGAATGCCCCGGAGTCGATCGTTCAGCACGCACGCCTCGTCCACGAACGGGGCGATCGAGTCGCGCTCGTCGGTCGCGTGCCGTCGCGACACACCGAGGCCGCGGAGCTCTGCGTGGTTGCCGACGACCGACCCGGCCTTCTCGCGCGGATCGCCGCTGCGATCACCGCCAATCGACTCGAAGTGCTCGCCGCTCAAGTCTACTCGCGTCAGTGCCCCGAAGGTGCGGCCGGCGGGCAGCCGCGCGTCGAGGCCGTAGACCTCTTTTGGGTCCGTGATCGTGAGGGGGGTACGGAGGGGATTGACCGCGCGCTGCCGAGGCTGGCCCGCGATCTCGAGGACGTGTGTGCCGGGAGAGTCGACCCTGCCCAGCTGCTCCGAGCGCGCGTCGGCGCGACCTCACCCTGGCGCGAGCGGCCGAGTCCGGCCGTTGCAACCGAGGTCTTGTTCGATGACCGCGCCTCGCCCCGACACACGGTCGTGGAGGTCTTCGCGAAGGACGCTCCCGGACTTCTATACAGGCTGGCTCGTGCACTGCACGAACTCGGGCTTTCGATCGCGCTGTCGAAGATTAACACGGAAGGGATGCGCGTCGCCGACGTATTCTACGTGAGCGAGCTCGATGGTTCCAAGGTCGCCTCGGGTGTTCGGCACAAGCAGATTCACGATGTTCTCATGCGCGCGCTTCAAGAAAAATAGAAGAACGGGGCCGGCGTGCTCGTACACTCCTCGACCATGAAACGGTCGCACGGCGCCTTCGCGGCGCTCTTTCAACTCGGTGGAGCCTTCGCGCTCGCGGCATGCGGGGGAGCTACCCCGACCCCCCCGCAGGCAGGGGGTGGGTCGTCTTCGCTACCTTCCGGGCCGGCGGAGTCTGCCTCGGTCGCATCCGAGCGTCCTCCTTCCCCGGAGCTCGCGGCCGGCATCAAGGCGTTCGACGCGGGGAACTACGCGGATGCCCGCAAGGCGTTCGAGTCCGCGACCAGGAAGAATCCAGGGGATTACGACGCCTCGTACAACCTCGGCATGGCTTGCGAGAAGCTCGGCGACAAGTCCGCGGCGGAAGCGGCGTACAAGTCCGCACTTGCGACGAAGCCCGAGCTCGAGCCTGCGGCGACCGAGCTCAGCGCGCTGTATCTCGACGAGGGGCGCGTCGACGAGGCTCTGATGGTGGGGCGCGCGGCTCTTGCGAAACACCCAGCCAGCGGGGCATTGCACGAGAACCTCGCCGTCGCGCTGGCGAGCCACAACGAGCAGGATAGTGCGATTCACGAATTCGAAGAGGCGCTCAAGGCCAAACCGTCGGAGGCCATGTTCCAATTGACTTTCGCCCACTGGCTCAATACTTGGCACGCTCGTGGTGCGGCGCCGCACCTCGACGCTGCGCGCGAGCTCGCGAAGGACAACTATGGAATGATCGCATCCGTCGGCCACGAATATCGAATGGCCGGCGAGTTCGAATCGTGCGTCAAGACGTTCGACAGCGCGATTCAAATGAAAGATGGCGGCGAGGTGCGAACCGAGCGCGCCCTGTGCAAGCTGGGCATGAAAGACGAAAAAGGTGCGATCGACGACCTTCAGGGGGGAGTCGCGGCGGAGCCGAGCTATGCCCCCGCTCACTACTATTTGGGCGGGCGCCTCGCTTTGACGAAGCATTTCAAAGACGCGGCCGTCGAGTATGCGAAGTACCTTGATCTCGCGCCGAGCGGCTCGCTCGCAAAGCTTGCGATCGAACGGATGAAGGCCGCGCAAGATGCTGCGAAGACGGGTAAATCGGCCAAGAAGAAATGACTAGCTCGACGCAAATCCGCGAGTCACTCTGCCGCCGTTCATCTGGTCGACTTCGCCGACCGCGACGAGGTCACCGCACGGGTCGATCCAGGCGCTAAGACCCGGGACGAATGCCAGAATGTCTCGCAGGTGCACGAGCCGTCCGTGGCGCGCATCGTCGGCTCCGGACTCGGTGAGCTGCGTTACTGGGAGAGCCTGCGCGGCCGCGACGGGAAGGGGATGCATCCGAGCGGTTAGCTCTTCCCGGGACGCGCCGTAGGAAAGCGCCACCTCGCAGCCGAAACGGCCCGATCGCGTCCTTCGCAGGGAGGTCAGGTGGCCCACTGTTCCGAGCGCTCCAGCGAGGTCGCGCGCGAGAGCCCGCACGTAATAGCCCTTCCCCACCTCGAGGCCGACGTCGAGGCTCGGGGGCTCTTGCCGGCATGCGAGTAGCTCCAAACGACGCACGTTCACCTCGCGCGCGGCGAGGATCGTGTGCTCGCCGCGGCGCGCCCGCGCGTACGCGCGTTCACCGCCCTGCTTTATCGCCGAGAACGCAGGCGGCAGCTGCGACGTGCGCGCTCGCTCCGCCGCCAGGGCTTCGCCGAGCGTGGCGGGGATGCCGAATTCGGCACCAAAACTCCCGAGCGCTGCCAGCAGCTCGACGCTCGGCGGCAGCCGTCGCACGACTCGCCCATCGGCATCGAGCGTGTCCGTTTCGACTCCGAGGGCGATGGTCGCCTCGTAGGTCTTGTCCTGCGTCGCGAGCCACGGCACGAGCTTGGTCGCCTCACCGACCGCCAGAACGAGCACGCCCGTGGCCATCGGGTCCAATGTGCCGGCGTGACCCACTTCACGAATCCCGAGTGTTCGCCTGACTCGCGCCACCGCGTCGTGACTCGTCGGTCCGCGCGGCTTGTCGAGGACGAGTACGCCGCTCTTCTTCACTGGGCTCATGTGCGATCCGCGGTCCGCCAAACCCGTTCGGTGCTCTAGCCGAACCATACCGACCGTCGCTCGACGAGCGCCCGGTTGAGCATCGATTGGATCTCCGCACGCACGCCCTCCGCCAACCGACCGACGAGGATCTCGTCGTCCGCCGCCTCGGCGCCGTGGCGGTCGAAATGAATCGGCTCGCCGAAATAGATCTTCCACTTCGTGGGCACGGGTACGAGCCCGATGGGACCGAGGAAAGGGAAAGTCGGCGTGACCGGCAAGTACGGTAAGCCCACCGCCTTCGTGAGATAGTCGACACGCGCGAGGAGCGGGTTCGTCTCTTCGCCCCCCACGATGGCCACGGGAATCACGGGCGTGCGCGTTCGCAGGCAGAGTTTGACGAAGCCTCCACGCCCGAAGCGCTGCAGTTTGTAGCGCTCTCGAAAGAGCTTGCCGATGCCCTTCATTCCCTCCGGGAACACCGCGACGAGCGCGTCTCGGTCGAGGAGCCGTGTGGCATTCTCTTGGCACGCGCGCACCGCGCCCATCCGATTGCTGATGCTGCCAAGGAAGGGAAAATGGAAGATTGCGTCCTCCGCGAGCCAGCGCATTTCACGATGCTGGGGATGCTCGTGGTGCAGCGCCAAGCGCAGCATCATTCCGTCCACCGGGAGCGTTCCGGAGTGATTCGCGACGAGAAGGCAGCGTCCTTCCTTGGGAACGCGCTCGAGGCCCTGCGTGACCACCCGGAAGTACCGCCTGTAAAGAAACTCGAAGAAAGGAAGAATCTTCCGTTCGTAGACGGGGTCGTAGCCGAATTCGTCGACCTCTTCCGAGCGACTGCGTAGCCCGAGGCGCCCCCACTGGCGCAGATAGAAGTCGGTCGACAAGAGCTCCCGGGCCGTGCCCAACACCCCTTCCGGTTCGGGAGCCGCGTAAGCGGGCAGACGCTCTGGGCGAGCCGGTGACATCGGCAATGGTTGGCCTGTGGCGTCCCGCAAGCGAGCACGCGCGTCGATCATCTGATCGAGCCGTTCCTCCAGCTGACGAATGCGGTCGGCGATGTTGGGGTCGCTCAGCGGTTCCATGCCTTCCGAGAAGGGCGTGGGCTCGACCGCCGACACGGGCGGCTCCCCACGTACGCGGGCAGCTCGGCGCGCGCGCACACGTCTGCGCCGATGCAGGCTGGCCCCCTCACGCTCCGTCTGGCGCGGTCCCTCGGCGCTCGTGGGCGGCGCGGGCGCGTTCGACTCCAGGTTATCCTTCTTGTGCGTCATGCGCGGTTCTCCGAAAGAAGCCGGACATCGCGGAGGCGCTGCGCGCTGACGAAGTCGAGTACGGCTTCGCGTGACGTGTACGCGGGGCGAAACCCCATTGCTTCCCGCGCCTTTTGCCCGTCCGCCACGCACAGAAAACGGAGATACTTGGCGAACGACGCGGGCGCTGCCACGAGTTGAACGGCCCAACCCGCGGCGCCGACGAGCTCGGTCAGCGGGTGAGGGATCGGGACGGCGACGCGCCCCGCGAGTTTGATTACGGTCGAGAGCGGGAGTACCCCGTCGCCGACGATGTTGAACGTACCCCTTGCGTCGCGGACGACCGCGAGATGCAGGGCGGCAATCGCGTCGACCTCGTGCAAGAATTGAACGAGCGGATCGAAGCCCATGGCCGTCGGCACGAATCTGTGCGCGAGATATCGTGTGAATGCGTTGCGCACATTGGGTCCAAGGATTGGTGCCGCGCGCAGGATCGTGACGATGGCCCCCGGGGATCGCTCGTTGAGCTTGCGCGCCTGATCCTCGGCTTCGATCTTGTCTGCGAAGTAAGGCTCCGTCAGCGGGGCGCGAAGCGGGTGTTTTTCGGTGAGAAAGTTCGGATTCGACGGATGGGCGCCGTAGAGCCACGTGTGCGACCACAGGACCAGCTTTCTCACCTGCGCGTGACGGGCGGCCACGGTGACGTGCATCGTCCCGAGACTCTCGAGCTCGTGCGCCCACGCGGTCGCGTGGGTCGGCGACGCGAGGAAGGCCAAATGGGCCAACGTGTCGACCCGCTCGGCACTGAGAATCTCTGCTACGCGCGCTTCTGCGGCGGGCTGCGTGAGGTCTACATCGTACGACCGTGTCTTCTTCCCTGCGTTCGGAGTTGCTGTCACGTCGAGGGCAACGATGCGGCCTATACGTTCGTCTTCCTCCAGGGATCCGATCAAGCTCGCCCCTAGAAAACTCGCAGCGCCCGTCACGGCCACGACGCGCGTCGGTGTTCGGCGGGTCTGGATGCTGCGGGAAGCTTGCGCCGGCCCGAGCGCCGGGGGACTGGCGGGGACGCGGCGCGGACGCTTCATCGCGCGCGAAGGTAGCGTCGGTCGGGGGGTCGGACCAGTTCCGCGCGGACGCGGCAAGCCCAAGCGGGATCGTGATACCCTTATAGAGAGACAACGATGACGATCTCCACTATCCCAGCGCCTTTGCGCCTGGGGCCCTACGAACTGCTGCGGCGGATCGCGACGGGCGGCATGGCGGAGGTCTATCTTGCCAAGCGCGCCGGTCCACACGGCTTCCAGAAGACCGTTGCGGTCAAGCGGATTCTGCCCCAGTTCGCGCGCGACCCGGACTTCGTGGCGATGTTCGTGGACGAAGCTCGGGTTTGTGCGCGCCTCGGCCATCCGAACATCGTCCAAGTGTTCGACTTCGGCGAGGACCAGGGCGAACTCTACATGGCGATGGAGTTCGTGGACGGGACGACTGCGGCGCGTCTGGTTCGCGCCGTCGCTGCGCGAGCCGAAGAAATCCCGCTCGAAGTGTGCCTGTACGTCACCCTCTCGGTCCTCCGGGCGCTCGAGTGCGCCCACGGCGCCCGCGACGAAGAAGGAAAGCCGCTTTCGCTCGTGCACCGGGACGTGTCGCCGGGCAACGTGCTCATCGACCGCTCTGGCGCCGTGAAGCTGACCGATTTTGGGATCGCGAGGGCAGCGGAGTTCGAGCGCAGAACCGACGCGGGCCAGCTCAAGGGCAAGCTCGGCTACATGTCGCCCGAGCAGGTCGTCGGGCGCGAGCTCGACGCCCGGAGCGACGTCTTCACGCTCGGCATCGTGTTGGCGGAGATGCTCATCTTGCGGCCGCTTTTCGGCGGCGGCAAAGAGCTCGACGTGCTCATTCGGATTCGCGACGCGGACCTCGGCCCGATCGATCGCGCCGTGGGCCGGGTGCCCGACGATCTCCGCGCCGTGCTGTTCCGCGCGCTCGCACGCGATCCGGCCTTGCGTTGGCCGAGCGCCCTTGCTTTCGCCGAGGCCATCGAGGACATCGTCAGACGGCGACGCTTGCAGGTAGGGCCCTCCAGGCTCGCCGCGCTCATCGAAAAGCTCGGCCTCGTGGCCGCCGCGGACGACGGAGGCAAGGCGGATGGGGACGAGCGCGATCCGGAGAGCGAAGAATCAACCGCGCAGCTTCTCCCGAACACGGCAGCGCGCCGCGTGCTGCGTGACCACCCGGCCAGTGCCGCGACGACCGGGGGCGAAGGGATAGACCCCGCCTCTCCGAACATCTACCGCGTACGCCAAGGTGACGGAAGCGTGCTCGGACCGGTCGCGTTTCCCGGCCTTATCGAGCTATTTGCGACCGGCGAGGTCGGTTCGACTTGCATGATCGCCCGCGAGAACGGGCGCTTCCTGCCGCCGAGCGACTACGCGGAGTTGTCGCGCTTCCTGACAAGTCCCGCACTCAAGTGGGACGTGGACTTTCCAAGCGACCCGATCGACCGTGGGCGGCTCGATCCGGCTCGGCTTCCGACCCGGGTGTTTCACCTCGCCGTGCGGCGTGAAACGGGCGTGCTGGTCCTGCGCGACGGGCCGCGAAGGAAGCGAATCTTCTTCGTCGAGGGTTCCCCGGAGTGTGTCACGTCCACCGACAAGCAAGAGCTGCTCGGCGAGTTTCTCATTGCGCGCGGCCAGGTGCTCCGCATGGAGATGGAGATGGCCCTCGCGATGCTCCCGACTTTTGGCGGGCGCCTCGGCGATGCGCTCGTGGGTATCCATGTCCTGCGACCCATGGAGCTCTTTCGGGCCGTGCGCGAGCAGACCGAGGAGCGGCTCATCGACATCTTCCGGTGGAAGGGCGGCGAGATCTCCTTTGCACGCGGAGTCCGGTCCCAGGAAGAAACGTTCCCCCTCGGCGTCGATACGTATGAGCTCATCGGTCGTGGGATCCAGAACGGATACAGCAAGGAGGAGCTGCAGGCCCTTCTCGCCCCTGTCTACGAAGAGGTCATCGAGCCCGTGTCCGCTCCGCCCGTGCGGCTGGAAATGTTTCGGCTGCCGGAACGCGAGGCGGCGGCCATCGAGGCGGTGACCCGCAAGACGACCCTCGCCAAGCTCGTAGGGGAGCTGACCGCTTCCGGAGTCGCCGACCCCGAGGAGGTCATGCGCGCGACGTTCCTCGGGCTCGCGTGCGACCTTCTCCGGAGCTCGAAGTGGATCATCCCGCCGAGCTTCCTCAAGGCCAAGTAAGCCGGACCCAGAGCACCGACGGGCGTCAAACCGCTCGGTGCTCTAGCCTCAATCCCGCCGGATCGGGCCTAGTGCTATCGTGCTGCGCGGGAGCGCATCGCGCGTGTCGCGCGAATGCGTGGCGAAGCACAGGTTTGCCGTGAGAATCAGCGTTCGGACGAAGCTCTTTCTTGTTTCGATTGCACTCATCGTCGCTTCGATGGGGGCCGCGGAGGCGTATCTCACCTCGAGCGTGGCGAGCCACCTATCGGAGGCGCTTCGCTCGGACCTCATGGTGCGCGCGCGCCTGGTCGCCCGCCAAGCATCTGCGCTGCCCGCACCTCTCGGCAACGCAGCCGCGTGGGACGGCCTCGCGCACGACCTGGCGCGAACCGCCGACGCGCGAGTCAGCATCATTCGGCGCGACGGTACGGTGCTGGGCGACTCGGACGTGTCGCTCCCGGAGCTGCCGCGGCTCGAGAGCCAATTGAGCCACCCTGAAGTGCAGCAGGCACTCGACCAGGGCGACGGCTGGAGCGAGCGATCGAGCGCGGCGATGCCCCAGCGGACGTATTACGCGGCGGTCGCGTTCGAGCGAGACCGGGTCGTTGCGGGCGTCGTACGCGTGGGCCGTCCGCTTCAAGAGGTCGATCGAGCGACCGCCGACATGCGACGCTTCATCGCGCTGGGGTCGCTCGTCGCTCTCGCACTGGCCCTCGTATTCTCGAATGTCGTCGCGCGGCGGATGTCCGCCGCCGTCGGCGAACTCACCGAGGCCGCGCGACGGATGACCGAGGGAGACCTCTCCGTGCGAACGCGCATCGAAGGGCACGACGAGCTCGCGGAACTCGGCCACGCGCTCGATCGGCTCGCAGGCAGCTTGGCGACCACACTCGGTCAACTTCGCGCGGAGCGCGACCTCCAAGGACGGATCCTCGATGCGATGCAGGAGGGGGTCGTCGTCGTCGATCGCGACGGACGAATCGCGCTCGTCAATCCGGCGTTGCGATCGATGCTCTTGGTCGGGGCGGATGCCGTTGGAAAGTTGCTGATCGAAACCGTGCGCCACGCGCAGCTCGAGGAGCTTCTCGCTGCGGCGCGCGAGGAACCGTCGGAGGCGAGTCGGCTCGAGATCGAGCTGCCCGGGCTGAAACCGAGGCGCCTCTTGGTCCATGCCGCGCCGCTCTCGGGCGACGACGAAGGGCTGCTGTTCGTGCTCGTCGATGTGACGGAGCTGCGGCGTCTCGAGTCACTCCGCCGGGACTTCGTCGCGAACGCGTCGCACGAGCTCCGCACGCCGATCGCAGCCGTGCGCTCCGCCACCGAGACGCTCCGCTCCGGTGCACTCGACGACCCGGACGTCGCCGCCCGCTTCGTGGACATCATCGAGCGAAACGCGCAGCGGCTTCAGAGCCTGCTCGAGGACATGCTCGAGCTGTCGAAGCTCGAATCGAACGAGTTCAAGCTCAAGCGCGAGCGGGTCGAGCTCGGGAGCGTGGTGCCGATCGTCTTGGGACTCTTTCGGGAGCGAGCGGAGAAGAAAACCGTGAGGCTCGCGGCAGAGCTGTCGCGCACATCAGGCGCGGTCGAGGGAGACGCTCGAGCGCTCGAACACGTGCTCTCGAACCTCGTCGACAATGCGGTGAAGTACTGTCCGGCCGGGACTCGCGTCCTCGTGAGCGCGTCCCAGCAAGGAGACCGAGTCAATCTCATCGTATCCGACACCGGTCCGGGAATCGCTCCGGAGCACCTACCGCGCGTCTTCGAACGCTTCTATCGCGTCGACGCAGGGCGTTCGCGTGAGCTCGGTGGGACCGGCCTCGGGCTATCGATCGTCAAGCACATGGTCGAGGCCATGCGGGGCAAGGTTTGGGTGGAAAGCGAAGTCGGCCGTGGGTCGACGTTCACCGTCTCGCTTCCGCGCGCCCCGTCGCCAAACGTGTGAGCCTGCTGTAACGAACATTTCACGGGAAAAGGGGTGGTTCGTCACGAGTTAAGACGAACGTTCCGTTCCGTGATGTTCGCGCAGATCGCCGTGGCGATGACGGCCGCGTCGCTGGTGCTCTACGGGTCGATGATGGGCCTCTTCTTCGCGGCCCTAATCAGGCGTCGTATGCGGTGTCCGGCGGCGGTCGACCGAGCCCCGAGTGTCAGCATCCTGAAGCCCCTCGCGGGGCACGACGACGACCTCGAAGCGAACCTCGAGTCGTTCGCGAGGCTCGACTATCCCTCGTTCGAGCTCTTGCTCGGGATCGCTTCGCTGACGGACCCGGCCTATCCGGCGGCGCGCCGTTTCGTGGCGAGCCACGCCCAGCAAGTGGGGTTCAACGCCCGTATCGTGGTGACAGACCCGGACGTCGCCGTCAACCCGAAAGTGGCCCAGCTGGTCGGTCTCGAGCGGGTCGCGACGGGCGACGTATACGTGATCTCCGACTCCAACGTCCGCGTCCGCCCCGACTACCTTTGGTCCCTCGTTGCGGAGCTCGCCGACGAACGCGTTGGGTTGGTGACAAGCCTTTTTGCCGGCGACGGCGAGCGGACGCTCGGCGCCGCGCTCGAGAATCTTCAGCTCTGCGCCGCCGTGGCTCCAGGCTACGCCGCGATGAATGCCATCCATCGACCCGTGACCGTCGGCAAGTCGATGGCGATGCGGCGCCGCGACATGGCTCGCCTGGGAGGGTTCTTGCCCTTCGGCGAAGTTTTGGCCGAGGATTACGCACTTGGCCAGCGCTTTCGCGACGCCGGCTTTCTCGTCCGGGCATCCCTCGACATGGTCGAGAACTGGAACGTCGCTTGTACGCTGATGCGCACGGTCGAACGCCACACCCGCTGGTCGAAGCTCCGTCGGGCCCTTCTTCCGGCCGGATTCGCGCTCGAACCGATGCTCATACCCATCGTGGTCGCGTCGGCCTGCGCGGCAATCGCTCCGGGCGAGCTGACCGCGGCGATGGTCGTAGCGACGTGCGTCCTCCAGACCGTAACCGCTCTGGTCGCGGTGCGGATGCTTCGCGGGCGCTGGCTCGCTTGGTGGTACGCTCCGCTGGAGATCGTTCGCTCGTACGTCGCCTTCTTCTGTTGGGTTCGAGCCGCGGCGAGCCGTCGCATCGAATGGCGCGGCCACACGTTCACGCTGACGCGGGGCAGCGTGATCGTGCGCGCCGCGGCGCCTTCGGAGCGCGCGGCCGGCAGTGCCGGGCTGACGGCATGACGAGCGGCAAGGACGACGCGTCACCCGATCGTCACAAAAAGGACACGGGGTCATCTTCGGGGCTCGCCACAATCGCGACCGTGGCCGCCGCAAACCAGCTTCCCGCTCAGCATAACGCGCACGTCAAGATGCGCGCGCGGAGCCTGTGGGTTCGGTACGGGGAGAAGGTCGGCATAAAAGACGTCACGATTGACATCAACGCCAACGAAGTGCTTGCGCTCATCGGCCCGAGCGGGTGTGGAAAGAGCACGTTCCTCCGATCGCTCAACCGGATGAACGATACGGTCCCCGGCATCCGGGTAGAAGGCCAGGTCGAGCTCGACGGAGACCAGATCTACGGCCCCGACGTCGACCCCGTGCTCGTGCGCCGGCGCGTGGGGATGGTCTTCCAGCGCTCGAACCCGTTCCCCAAGTCGATCTTCGAGAACGTCGCCTATGGACTGCGGGTCGCCGGCGTCAACGACCGTGGCCTTATCAAGGACCGCGTCGAACGCGCGTTGCGCCAGGCGGCCCTATGGGAGGAAGTGAAGGACCGGCTGCCCGAGTCGGGATTGAGTCTGTCGGGTGGACAGCAGCAACGGCTATGCATCGCGCGCGCCCTTGCCGTCGAGCC
>CAZVPE010000032.1:0-35426 GCA_964628155.1 uncultured Polyangiaceae bacterium
GCACGCCGGCGTCGAGAGCCGGGCTGTTGTAGGACTGCGTGAAGGCATTCTGCTGTCGATCAAACCCATGCTCGCACACGTCACGGTGGATGCGATCGCGCAGCATGCGGTACCGTGGCAAGAGGGCACGCATCGGGTCGTCTTCCACGGTGAATTCCTCGGCGATTCGAACCGCACGGTCCACGGCGACCCAGGCCATCATCTTCGAATGCACGAAATGGCGGCGCCCGCCGCGGACTTCCCATATGCCATCGTCGGGTTTTTGCCACGATGATTCGAGGAAATCCATCAAGGCACGCGCGGGCCTGCGGATGTCCCGCGCTTCGGGAACACCGAGTCGTCTCGCCTCGTAGAACGCGTGTATTACCTCTCCGTAGACGTCGAGCTGGAATTGCTCACTCGCGGCGTTGCCAATACGAACCGGTCGTGACTCCTCGTACCCGGGCAGCCAGGGAATCTCGAACTCGGTCAACCGGCGCTCGCCGTCGATCGCGTACATGATCTGAGTTTGCGCCGGGTCCCCGGCGATGGCCTTGAGCAGCCATTCGCGCCACGTCGCTGCTTCCGTCGCGTAACCGCCCACCATCAGCGCGTTGAGGGTGAGCGTGGCGTCGCGCAGCCAGCAGTAGCGGTAATCCCAGTTTCGCGTGCCGCCAATTTCCTCGGGCAGCGCCGCGGTCGGAGCGGCAATGATGCCCCCCGTCGGGGCATAGAGCATGCCTCGCAGCGTTACGAGCGACTCATTCACAATGTCCCGGTACGCTCCTTGATATGTCGAGCGCCCGGACCACTCCCGCCAATCGCGCTCGGTCTGCTCGAGCTTGCTTTCGGCGTCGACCCGGCTCGGACAGGGTGCCTCCGAGGCATGCCACGCGAGCTCGAACGGAATGCGCTCCCCCGCTCTTACGGCAATGAGGCCGCGCAGGTCTTGACCGTCGACGGTGATGGCGGCGGGCGAAGAAAACGCCATGGCATTGGGCGCAACCGTCATCTCGATGGGCCCCCCGTCGGTTTGGGTTATCCAGGGGCGATAGCCGCCGTACCCGAAGCGCACGGACAGGAACAAGTGGAGAGGCACGGTGCCCTCGAGTCCTTCGACGATGCGGATTAGTGCGTGCTGATCTTCCGGGCCACGCCGCAGCGGCATGAAGTCGATGAGACGCACGGCCCCTCCATCGCATTCGTAGTCCGTCTCGAGGATCAGTGTGCCCGGCCGATAGCGTCGTTGAACGCGCCGGACGGTCGAGCCGGGATACATCATCCAACACCCGTGCTCGTCGCGGCCGAGCAGCGCCGCCATGCAGGCTGCGGAATCGAAGCGCGGCATGCAGAGCCAATCCACGGACCCTTCGCGCGACACGAGCGCCGACCCATGCATATTCCCGACAAACCCATAGTTCTCGATGAGTGATGCCATGAATCTCTCTCCTTCTTTCGAATCCGTCGGAGGGTGCAAGGCATCGACCACCGACCCCACGCATGTGACGAACAGGCTGCACGGTTCAGTGGCGGTAGCGACGAAGCTTCATCCGCCGGGGCGAAGCGGCCCGCGCGACGACGAGGGCGACACGGCCACCTCTTTCGAAGCTCAGTCTTGGACGCTTCGCTCACAAGCCGTCCCCATCGCGGACCGCGAGCGTGTGCCCGAGCCCCTGGCGGTCGCACCGTTCGGCTCTGAAACGCAGCGGCGCATGCTCGAACGCACGTTTTACGATGGCCTCTCTCTCTCGGTCCATCCTGTCCACCACGGGGTGTCGGGCCGCCGGAAGGCTCTTACGCAGGTGGTCCAAGACCGCCGCAATGCGTCGCTCGACCTGCAGTGCGGCGGCCCCGTATTGCTGGATCTCGGCTAAGCCGAGCTCGACGTATTCCTCAAAAGTTGGGGCCGAGTACACCAAGCGCACAACGCCGGTGCCATCGACCACGGTTCCGATCTCGAGCTGCGAGCGACCCAGCCGCACGAGCAGATCCTCGATCTCGTCGAGCGTGTGCACAGCCGTCGTCGGATCATTGACGGCGGGCGAGAGCGCACGAATGCCGATGTCCACGAGCAGCCGGATCGCGTGCTTCGGTCCGTACTCGACGGTGCGATCGCGACCGAGAAAGATGGCCTTTCGGAGCTGTTCTTCTGGCACGAGCTTGCCCGACCCTTCGACCACCGCGACGGTCGTCCCAGTCGTGAGAGGATCGCCGACCGAAATCGGCACCCGGATGACGGCGTCGGCGCTTCGAGCCAGCCGGACGAAGCGATTGACGTCGAACCCGAGGACGTACTGCGGGCGGCCGCCGTGGATCATCACCTGCGTTGCCCGAGCGGCAGGCCGAACCGGTGGCCGGTCCATGCTTGCGCACTGCGCATACACGCGCTCGATCTCTCGACGTCCCGTGTCGCCGAGCATGTCGAGCACATCGGCGATGTTCAGCGTCGCGAAGACCCCCACAAGACGCACGAGGAGGTAAACGCTGGCCAATAGCCAAGCGAACGCCGCCCAGTTCGTGAATGCGGTCGTGCCCTGTCCACCCGCTGCGCCCACGCCGCGGAGCGCCATGAGCGAGTAGAGAAACGTGCCGGTAAATACGCCCTGCGCATGAACGAGGACCCGGTTGCGCGCCAGGGCGGCTACCAAATGAGGGGAGTAGGCGCTGCTCCCAAACTGCATCAATATGAAAAGCAGAGAAAAGACGATGCCGGTGAAGGTCATCATTCCAGTCGACACGGCCGACAAGAAAGCGATGACTTGATCCGGGCGTAAGGTGGGATTGACCCATCCCAATCGTCCTTCCTGGACTCGCGGCACGAACCATCCCATCACGAGCGCGCTCGCGATGTAGAGCCACGTCACGGTGCCGAACCGCGGTGGCATGCGTGGCGCACTCAGCATTGCTTCAATCCTGCAACGCCCGAACCAGACCCGTACATTGGGCGCGATGTGCGTCGCGGCGCCGCAAGCGCTTGTCCGCAAGTGCGTGTCGGACGGCAACCAGCGCCATGTCGCCTTGTAGACGCGCATGCGCCTCACTGCGGCGCGGATGCGAGCCCCGCATAGAAGCCTCGCGGAAGCCCTTGCGGAGTTCCTCCGGGCCCGCGAAGGACGGCAGCAGCCGTCGAGCTCGGACGGCCTCTGGGTTGCACGGACCGCTGTATCCGCGACCCCCTTGCGGCATAACAACTGGTGTTCATCCTATTCAATCGGTGACACGAAGTACTTGCATCGGGGCCCACGCTGGAGGCTGTGGGCATATCCGCGACCCGACGCGATCACGGCACCGCGGGCTCGGCCTCTACGAGGACGTCGCCCCTCGCGCGCTGCGCGTGCTCGCGCCCGATGGCGAATACGACTCCTATCCAGGGGAGCGTGAAGATGACGTTGACCGCGGCGAAGGCACGCGCATAGAGCTTCACCTCGGCTCCGCCTTGCAGCAGGATGAGCGGCTCGCGGACTGTCTTGAGCAGGTAGTAGGCGCTGAGGAGCAAGAACGAGCCGAGCATCATCGCGGAGGCCCCAACTGCTTCGCCCGGCTGAACCTGCGCGAACGGACGGAGAGCCTTGGCCAATAACAGGCGAGCGGAGGCAAGTGTCTTCATCGGAATCGGTCGCCCCAGGAGTCCCGAGGTGAACGACGAAGCCACGAGGACCCCGGCGCCTGCGCGGTCCGTACGGGCAAGGAGAAGCGACCCGAGGCAGAAGGTGAAGAGCGCGACCAGGAGGGGAGAGCCGAGGGCCGTCAGGTCGATCGACACCCCATTCAGCCACGGACGGCGAAGCCCCGCTACGAAGCGGAGCACGACGTTGTCCGCGGCCAGGAGCTCTTCGGAGTGTCCGTCGGCGCCGAGCACCTCCTCGCTCAGCTCGACGAAGCCGGCGACTAACAAGAGCGCAATCCCGACGGCCGCCCATGCGCACCAGCGTCGGGCAAACGCGAGCCGGTGGCCCGTAGGGAGCGCGAAATTCAACGGGGACATGGGCAGCCGCTGGCGCATGGGCCGTGCCGTACGGAAGCAAGCGTCCGATTGTCGTACGGCAGTCCCGAGAGGCGATCGACTTGCGCTCTCGCGCACTGTCTGCGCCTCATCGCCGGCAGGCCGCCACGCGAGAACCGCCTGACCTGCTTCTTGCACCACGCGGCCCCGTTCCCATGAACGCGCCCGGGAAGAACACGCGAGACCCGCTGAGCGGCCTCACTCAAGCCGAAGTGCTCGAGCGCCAGCGGAGCGATGGGGTCAACGAGCTACCGGGCCGCGAGCGGCGGACCGTCCTGGCGAGCGTGGTCGGTCTCTTGCGCGAGCCGATGTCCCTTCTTCTGCTCGTGTGCGGCGGCATCTATCTAGCCCTCGGCGACCGCCAGGAAGCGGTGATGCTCCTCGGTTTCGTGATCTTCATCATGGGCCTGACGCTCGTGCAGGAGCGCAAGACGGAGCGTGCGCTCGAGGCACTCCGGGACCTCGCGAGCCCGCGTGCGCTCGTGATTCGTGACGGGCGCCGCGTCCGCGTCGCGGGTCGCGAGCTCGTGCGCGACGACCTCATCGTCCTGGCCGAAGGCGATCGCGTGCCCGCCGACGCTGTGATCCTCCAGGGCAGCCACCTGGCTGCCGATGAGTCGATGGTGACCGGCGAGTCGGCACCCGTGCGCAAGGGGACGTGGGACGGAGTGCTCGCCTTCGCGCGCCCCGGAGGCGAGGACTTGCCCTTCGTGTACGCCGGAACGCTGCTCACTGCGGGCAGTGGCATCGCACGGGTACGGGCGACGGGACCCCGAACGGAAATCGGTCGAATCGGTCAGGCGATGCAGGGGCGCGAGGCGCACGAGACGCTGCTTCAGCGCGAGACGCGCCGCCTCGTGACAAAGCTCGCCTGGCTCGCCGGGGTGCTGTCCGTCTTGGCGGCGGTGGGATACGGAGTCGCAAGCCACAACCTCCTCGCGGGCGTACTTGCCGGGCTCACGCTGGCCATGGCGATCCTGCCTAACGAGTTCCCGGTCGTCGTCACGATGTTTCTCGCCCTGGGCGCTTGGCGCCTGTCGCGTCGAAGCGTCTTGGCCCGGAGGATGCCCGCGGTCGAGTCACTCGGGGCGGTCACCGTGCTGTGTGTGGACAAGACGGGGACCCTGACCGAGAACCGCATGACGGTCAGTCGGATCCTGGCGAATGGCGAGTCCTTCGACGTCGGTCGGCTCCGCGCCGAGGCCCTTCCGGAACCGATGCACGAGACCGTCGAGTACAGCATCCTCGCGAGCAAGCGGGATCCATTCGACCCGATGGAGCGGGCCTTCACGGAGCTCGGGGAAGGTCAGCTCGCGGGCACAGAGCACCTGCATGCCGATTGGCAGCTCGTGCGCGAGTACCCGCTGACCCGCGAACGGCTGGCGGTCGTCCAAGTCTGGCGCGCCCCGGACCGCGCGCGGCTGGTCGTCGCGGCGAAGGGGGCCCCGGAGGCGATAACGAAGCTCTGC
The DNA here is from genome assembly GCA_964628155.1 of uncultured Polyangiaceae bacterium. Classification (GTDB taxonomy): domain Bacteria; phylum Myxococcota_A; class Polyangia; order Polyangiales; family Polyangiaceae; genus Palsa-1150. The sequence goes on from CAZVPE010000032.1 coordinate 5,452, forward strand.
GGAGCCAGCGCGGAGGAACACGCCCGGATCGAGAAGGGGGTGCGCGTGCTTGCCACAAAGGGGCTTCGCGTACTCGCGGTCGCCCGTTCCGACGCCGAGGCGCGCGCAGTGGCGGAAGACCCGGCGACGCTCGGCCTGCGATTCGCGGGGCTCGTGGGCCTCGTCGACCCCGTCCGCGTCAGCGTCCCCGCGGCCGTCGCGGAGTGCCGGAGCGCCGGAATTCGGGTGGTGATGATCACCGGCGATTATCCGACGACCGCCGAGGCCATCGCCCGCGGCGCGGGGATCGACGCGACGCGCGTCGTGACCGGTCCCGAACTGGCACGAATGGGTGATGTCGAGCTGCGCGCCTGTGTCGGAAATACGTGCGTCTTCGCCCGAATGCTGCCGGAGCAGAAGCTCCGCCTTGTCGAGGCGCTGTCGGCGGAAGGCGAGATCGTTGGGATGACGGGCGACGGGGTGAACGATGGCCCGGCGCTCAAGGCCGCCGATATCGGGATCGCGATGGGGGCACGTGGCACCGATGTGGCCCGCGAGGCGGCCGCGGTCGTGCTGCTGGAGGACGATTTCGCTTCGCTGGTCCACGGCGTGCGCGTCGGACGGCGGATCATCGACAACTTGAAGAAGGCCCTCGCATACATCCTGGCGGTGCACCTGCCGATCATCGGGCTGACGCTCGTTCCGATCGCGATGCGCGCGCCGCTGGTCCTCATGCCGATCCACATCGCCTTCCTCCACCTGGTCATCGACCCCGCGTGCTCGGTCGTCTTCGAGGCGCAGCCGGAGGAGGCGGACGTCATGCGCCGGCCGCCTCGCAACCCCCGGGAGCCTCTGTTCGGCAGCCGCCTTCTCGGCGTCAGCATGCTGCAGGGCGCGTCGGTGCTCGCGGTCGTCCTCACGGTGTACCTCCTCGCCCTCCGCTTCGGCCAGGCCGAGGCGGAGGTTCGCGCGCTCACGTTCGCCGCGTTTCTCATTTCCAGCCTTGGGCTGATCTTCACGAATCGCTCGTGGTCCCGCGTGATTCTGTCGTCCTCCCTCCGGGACCGGACCCTCTGGGCGGTCACCGGTGGAGCGCTGGCATTCCTCGGACTGGTCCTCTATGTGCCCGCTCTGGCGAGGCTGTTCCGCTTCGCGGCCCTCGGCCCCTTCGATCTCGCGCTCTGCTTCGGCGCGGGAGCGCTCAGCATCACGTGGTTCGAAGTGGCCAAGCTCTTCGGCTGGAGCCGCGGTTCGGCTTCGCGCACTGGTCCGCGCAGAGCTGTGGCAACGCAGAAGTGAAGAAACGAGGAGATCGCGGAAGCCTTTTCGGACCGTATGGCAGCTCGCTGCTTGGCTTGGACTATACGGCTCCGCGCGTAGAACCGCGAACCAAGGGCGTTCAAGCGACGAGGCCGGGCAGCGGGCCCGTGAACTGCGCCGGGCCGCCAAGCGACGCGAGACTCACGCCGAAGATCGGAGCGAGCGCAAGCCATGCGGCGTGCGAGCTCGCTGACGTAGGGAATGACCGTGTTGTCCAAGAGTGAGTTTCCGTCAACGTCCGTTGCCGAAGCGAACTCTTGAACGGCCTGCGCGTCTGATCGGAGTAGAAGCGATCGAGGGCGGCCCACCATGCGACGGTGGGCGCGTCCGACTGATCCAGGTATGGATAAGCTGGACCGGAACTCGTGACGTAGGCAGGGTCGCACCGTCGAGCGTCGCGGGAAAGACGGCCCAGCCCGTTCCGGATGACCAGCTGAAAGTAGCAACCCTGGCGAGGTCGCAAAGAAACGCGGCCTTGATGATCGAAAGATGCAGCCTCCCTACGACTTGACGGGGATGGCTCGTCGGATCAGTCGCCACGAAATAGTCGCAACCCGACTGCCTGGAGCCGCCCGCCGGCGCGCTAACCCCCGCCGACTCCCGTCTGCGGAATCACCGGGGGCATTCGGCACCGTGCAAACGACCCCAGGAACAATGGCTATCGCCGCGCGCAAGGATGCGTCGGGAGGACGCCTCCGAAGATCTTCGTGAATGCGGTCAACGGATCGGTCTCGGGATACATCGGTTGTCGCTGCAGTTCGGCGTAGGGCATCGCGAGATCTCAGCATTTGCCGCTTCGATCCTGCAACGCCCAAACCAGACCCGTACATTGGGCGCGATGTGCGTCGCGGCGCCGCAAGCGCTTGTCCGCAGTGCGTGTCGGACAGCAACGAGCGCTGTGTCGCCTTGTAGACGCGCATGCGCCTCACTGCGGCGCGGATGCGGGCCCCGCATAGAAGTCTCGCAGAAGCCCTTCGCGGAGTTTCTCAGGGTCTCGCGCAGGACGGCAGCAGCCGTCGAGCTCGGACGGCCTCTGGGTTGCACGGACCCCGTGCGCGCCCCATCCGGGGGCATTGCGAAGGGAAGGCAGATGGACGCCTTCGTCACGTTTAACCCTCAAACGGAATGGGAGGCCAGTCTATGAAGCGCTTCATCTTGACTGGGAAGGCATGCCGCGTCGCGGCTCTGGCGGCGCTCGCATCGAGCACGTGGACACAGAGCTCATTCGCGGAAACGACGACAGCAGCGGATGCTGCGCCAACAACGCCCGCCGATTCGACCGTGCGGCCGATCATCGGAGAGAGGACGACCTACCGAGCCCCCAACGGCGCGCTCCTCATCGGGGGTACTGCTGTGTTTCTCGGCTCCTACGCGCCCGCTGTAATCGTCGCCGCAGCGGCCAACACGTCATTCGACAACAATCTCTACATTCCTTTGGTCGGTCCATGGCTGGACATTGCCAATCGTCCGCAATGTGGTGATGGGCTCTTGGAGCCGAGATGCAGCTCGCAGACCGGTCGCAAAGTGCTTCTGGCCGTCGACGGGGTCTTTCAGGCGGCAGGCGCCGTATCCATCGTCTTGGGGGCGCTGCTCACTGGGCGGCACACTGAGATCGTTACTGCGAAGGCCGACCAGAAGCACAAGCCCCGTCTGAGCGTTGTTCCTTCACAGATGAGCCGGGAGGGGTATGGCCTCACGGCCTTCGGAGACTTCTGATCGACCTTCCCATCGTTCAAAATGATTCCCGACCGCCTCCTCCTCCTGCGCTCCCCGAGCGGCAGGAGGAGGTGGGCTCACCGGTCGATGTGCCGCGTCACCTTGGTCAGCGCGAAAGCGAAACCGGTTGCCCTTGCCTCGAAGGGATTAGCCCTGCCTTGGCAAGCGAGGGCACGACGGTCCCAGTGAGGCTCGCCACGAAATCCCGCCCCGACGTGGGGTTTTCGGTCTGCGTGGTCGTCGACCAGACCATCTTGCCGCTGCTCGGGTTCCACAGAGTGGTCTCGAACTTCACGAATTGATCGGTCTGGACGTAAGCGGGTGGAGCCCCTGGCCCCCAGTAGGCTCCGTAGAAGCCACCGGCCCAGTCGGCGCCGGGGGCGACCTGCGCCTGATCGGAGACGCCCTTGAGGGTGGAAACCAGGGCGCCGTCGTATCCCGCGCTCTGCAGCTTCGCGCGAATGGATGCTGCATCCGGCGGCGCCTCGCTTTGCGGGAAAATCGTGTACGAAGCTATCGCGTGGGCACCGGACCTCGCGAGCGACGACACGAAGCCGTCTTCAAGGGTCCGCCGATCGCTTTCGTTCATCTGTCCGGCGAACACTGCGATATTCTTCATCGGCCCCGCCGCGTAGGTCGGGCTTTTCCAGACGTTCGTTTCTGTGGTGGGGGTCGAGCAGGCGACGAGTAGGGCTGCTGCGGCCGAGGCGCCCGCAGCAGCCATCGAAATGCGCGGTCGAAGCTTGGTTCGCATGGTACGGGATCTCCTTCGGCCCACCGCAACGCAATCCCCAGGCCGGAAGGCCCAAGCTCGTCCCGACGCGCTGGCCAGCTCGTATGCCGCTTGATCGCTTGGGACCTGGAGCCGTTTCACTCGTGTACCTGAAGAGGCCCACCCACAAGACGAGGCGCGTACGTCCGGCGCGGCATGCTCCTCCTCGCGGACGAATTTTGTGGGTCCGCAGGGTAGTTTGCAGCAGGGTCGAGCTCAATTCAGACATCGCGAGTGCCGAAAACGCCGCGGTGGACTAGATCCTTCCGTGACCGGACGGGCCGATTTCCTATAGCCCGAGCCAAGGCTCCGGAGCCACGGTGTGCGACCCGTGACGGACCTCGAAGTAGAGGCGCGCTCCCCGCCCGTCGTCTCCGACCGTTCCGATGCGCTCGCCGGCCGCTAGATCCTGCCCGATCTTGACGTCGATCGCGTCGAGGTTCCCGCTGACCGAATAGTAGTGGTCGCCGTGGTCCAGAATCACGATTCGCCCGAGTGGTCCGTATCGATCCGCGAACGAGACGCGGCCGGCGAACACCGCGCGAACCGGCGTCCCCGCAGGCGCTCGAATCTCGAGTCCGGGCCCTTCGGTTCCTTCGCGGTGCGCGGGACTGATCTCGGCGCGAACCGCGATGGGCAGGAGCAGCCGCCCGCGCGCGGTTGCAAAGCCACCGGCCGGCGTCTCGGGAGTCAGCGCGCTTCCTCCAAAGACCGGCACGTACCCACTCCCGGTGCCGGTCGACGTCTCGAACGCCTTCTCGAAGGCCTGTTGCCGCCGCTCCTCGTCCTGCGTCGCCGAGCGTGCGGCGTCCATTGCCGCGCGCTGTGCGAGGAGCGCGGCCCGGTCGCGACCGATCCGTTCGAGCTCGCGAGCCACGTCCGCCGCCCGGCCGCGAGCTCGAGCCTCCGCGTCGATGTCCGACGCGAGGACGCGTCTCGCGCGCTCCACGTGCATCGCATGGGTGACGATCGCACCGAATCCGCCGCCTACGGGAAGCAGACCCGCCCGCGTCAGCCGATAGAACGCCCTTCCGCGCGCCAGCACCCGGGAGTGCCTGACCCCGACCTCCGCGCCCAGACGGCCCAGCTCGACCTTGTCGGATTCGGACAGCGCGTCGACTTCGGCGATCCGCCGATCGAGGGCGGCGAGTGCGAGCGCCGGATCGCCGGGGGCGCTCGCGCCCGTCGCAGGCGCCGCTCGGCCCATCGCGCCGACGGCGATTGCGGCGGCGACCCCGAGCGATCGCAAGGGGGCGCGAAGTCCGCGCAGCCTCACACGGTCACCAATTTGCGCAGGCTCGCGAGAGCCGCCGTTGCTCCCAGTAGGGCTCCGAGCACGACCATCCCGAGCGCCACGTACCAGGGCAAGAACGTCGGATCGACGCCGAGGAGCGTGGCGAGCTCCGCGTCCAGCCTGCCGCGGACCAAGAAGAACAGCGCTCCGAGGAGCCCGATGGCCCCGACCGCGCCGAGGGCCCCTTGCACGCTCCCCTCCAAGACCAACGGTTTTTTCACGAATCCGTCGGTCGCGCCGACCAGTTTGAGGACTTCCACTTCGACGCTACGCCGCTGTAGCGCCATACGCATCGTCGATCCCACGACCGCGAGCACCGAGGCAAAGACGACGACCGCGAGCAGAACCGAGGCGGCCACTCCTCCACGTACCAGCCGCGCCAGCCGCTCGGTCCAAGACTGGTAGGTCTCGACGTCTTCCACGGCCGATACTTGCCTCAATTTGCCGACGATGTCGGCGAGCTCCAAGTCGGTCATGTCGGGGGTGGCCTCGACTTCGAGCGACGCCGGGAAAGCCTCCACGGGAAGCGCCGCCAGCTCTTTGCGCGCAGGGATTTCGCGCTCCCCGAACTCCGCGCGTGCGTCGCCGCTCGAGACGTACCGTACGGCGCTGACGCGCGGCAGGCGCAAGAGCGCCGTGCGCAGCGCGTCCACGTCGTCTCGCGATGCGCCGTCTTTCAGGTACACGGAAGCCCGACCCGCGTGCGCCCAACGCTGCTCGACCGCGCGGAGATTGATGACGACGAGCAGCGCGGCGCCAAGACAAACGAAAGCAACGGTGAGGGAGAAAACGCTGAGCGAGTGCAAGCGCCACTCACGGAGCATCCCCTGTCTCGCTCTCCTCGCGGTGCTGTCCGAGAACATGGCGGCAGTCTAGGCCTCAGTGCTGCAAGGGGTAATCGTACTCTTCGCTCGCCACGCCTTCGCGGACGTCGAGCGCTTTGCCATCACCGAGGACCACGATCCGCCTTGGACGGACCTCGAGGAGCGAGCGATCGTGCGTCGCGAAGACGACCGTCGTGCCGGTGGCGTGCACCTCCTCGAAGAGTCCGAGGATGTCGTTGGCGAGCTGTGGATCGAGGTTGCCGGTCGGCTCGTCGGCGAGGACGAGCGCAGGTTCTCCGACGATGGCGCGCGCGATGGCCACGCGCTGCTGCTCGCCTCCGGAGAGCACGGCCGCTTTGTCTTGGCCGCGCCCGGCGAGGCCAACTCGCTGGATTACCTCGCCGACGCGCGCCCGGATGAGACGCTGCGGCAGGCCGAGCACTTCGAGCGTGACGGCGATGTTTTCGTACACGGTCCACGACGGCACGAGCTTGAAGTCTTGGAACACGACACCGATGTTGCGACGCAAGAACGGGATCGCGTCGTCGCGGAGGCGGGCGACGTCGCGCCCGAGAAAGAGGATCCGCCCGTCGTCGACCGTCTCGGCGCGGTACAAGAGGCGGAGCAAGGTCGACTTGCCCGACCCGCTCGGTCCCGTGATGAACACGAACTCGCCGCGCTCGATGACGAGGCTCATGCCCCGTAGCACCGGCGCTCCTTGCCGGTAGGACTTGTAGATTCCCTCGAACACCAAGATCGGCCGCTCCGCCGCCTCCCGCGAGAAGCGAAGTCCCCCCGCGCGCAGAAGGGGGCGGAAGCGCTCCGGCGGCTCCGACGGCGGCATGTGTCCTTCGGGGTACCAGTGGGGTGGTCGCCGCGCCAAGTTTTTCGCCAATGACCCTTTGCCAGGGTTGGCCCTCAGTGCGACCGGGGCCACACGTTCGCGAAGCCCTCCACGGGCGCACTCGTCGCGGCCCTCCGCGCCGCGTCCTCGGCCAGCGCAACGGCTCGGGCGCCGTCGCTGGCGGTGGCTATTTCGCGCGGTCGCGCGCCATCGAGCGCGTCCGCGAGTGCCAGCGCTTGCGCGGCCAGAGGCTCGTCCAGCGAGAGAGGCACGTGCGTTTTCGCGCCGTTGTCGCGCGCCGTGCGTGCGAGACGGTGGGACAGAAGATCTCCCTCGTAGAACCAGGTGGGGGTCGCCAGCGCGATCGATCGGCGCTTCTCAGGGGCGGTGCGGTCGACGTGAAGGTGGCCGACCGTGCCGCCGTCGTTCGTGAAGAGCACGTGGGCGAGATCCTCGCCCGCGGCGCTCGACGCTCCTCCGGCGACGGCGGCGAGGAGCTTCAAGGGTGCTTGTCCCACATACGCGGCGAGGTCGAAATCGTGGACGCCCAAGTTGACGAGGACGCCGCCCTCGGTCGGCCTGGACGGACCCACGCGCCGGAGGTCGATGGCGAGCACCGGTTCGTCGCGCACCAGGCGCGCAAGCGCCCGGACGACCGGATTGAAGCGCTCCGAGTGCCCGACGAAGAGGAGCCCGGAGCCCCGTGTCGCGAGGCCCGCGAGCGCCTCGGCTTCCAGCGCGGTTGCGCTCAGTGGCTTTTCGACGAGGACGTGCCGGCCGGCAGAAAGGGCACGCGCGACAGTCGCGGCGTGCGCCGAAGTGGGAGTGGCCACAACCACCACGTCGGCGCGGAGGATCGCTTCCTCCTCGCTCCTGAGCGGTTGAGCGTACTCTGGTACCGGCATGTCGGAACGAACGTCGTAAGATCCGGCGACTTCGAATCGATCGGCGAGGGACGCGAACACACGCGCGTGCCGCAGACCCATCGCGCCTAACCCCACGAAGGTCGCCTTGTGCCGCCTCCTCGCACTTCGCACTCGCGTGCGCAGCACGATGCCACGGGCGCGGACGACACGGCGAGACAAAACGTTTTTCGGTGCTCTGTGCACCGAACGGTTGACGGACCGAGGATTTGCCGCGAGTTTCGAGCAGCGCGAAACGCGACGACGAGAACTTACTGGCGGTACTTCGAGGAGGAGCGACGAAGCGATGAGCCTCGTTCACGCAAGAGTGAGCTGCGCGCTCACCCGCTGCCCCGGAGCTCTCCGATCGCCTTCGCCCCTTCGCGCTCGACGATCGCGGCAAGCCCGCGCGCGATCCGCCCCGGGGCGCCGGGCCCCTCGTACACGAAACCCGTGTATGTCTGAACGAGGTCCGCTCCCGCGCGCACGAGGGCCATCGCGTGCTCGGCGCGTTCGACCCCCCCGACGCCCACGACGACGGCTCGCGGTCCGAGCCGCGCGCGCGCCCTGCGCACGACCTCCAGGGCGCGGGCGCGCAGCGGTGGGCCGCTGAGACCCCCCGCCCCCACCGCCCCCACGATGCGCGCGTCCGTCGCGAGCCGGGCGCGCGCGATGGTCGTGTTCGTGGCGACTACACCCCCCACGCCGGTTTCTTCGACGACCGCCAAGAGCGCCTCGATCTCCGCGTCCTCGAGATCGGGGGCGATCTTCACGAGCAAAGGCAGCGGCCTGCGGCCCTCGGCGCGAGCGGCGAGCGCCCCCAAGAGCGTGCTGGCGTGCTCTTGGGTCTGCATCGTACGGAGCCCCGCGGTGTTCGGCGACGACACGTTGACGACGACGAAATCGGCCACGTCGCGCACGGCCTCGAAGGAGGCGACATAGTCGGCGACCACGGCGTCGATCTCGTCCACAGGAACGGAGCGCGACTTGCCGATCGAAATGCCCACAGGCACGGGCAGGTCCGCGCGCGCGGAGCGCAACCGGCCCGCGACGCGCGCCGCTCCGTCGTTGGGGAATCCCAGCCGGTTGACGAGAGCGCGGTCGGCGGGTAGCCGGAAGAGATTCGGCTTCGGATTTGCGGCCTGCGGGCGCGCCGTCACCGTTCCGAGCTCGAGGTGTCCGAAGCCGAGGGCTGCGAGCGAGCGGGGCCGGAGCGCGTTCTTGTCGAACCCGGCTGCGAGGCCGAGGGGGCTCGGAAATTCGAGGCCCATCACCCTCACGACGAGCGTCTCGCTGTGCGGCGGGGCCACCGCGGCGCGGACGAGCGCGCGCAGCAGGCGGAGATGCTCGACCGGCAGGAGCGCGGCAAACCCGAGAGAGTGCGCCCAAGTCGGAGGGAGCAGAAAGAGTAGGGGCCGCAGCGTCTCGGCGTACATCGGCAAAGCGCGCGAGAATAGTCGCTCGCGCCGGGGACTCCCAGAAAGATCAGGAAGTTCGGCGAAGGCGCGGAACGCCTCAGCGCCTCGGCTCGAGCGTGAGCCGCGCCACGGTGGCGAGGAGGTCGTCGAGATCGAGAGGTTTGGACAAATGCTCGGCCACCCCAGGCGCGCCCATCGCCGAAACGACGACGATTGGGATCCGAGAGCGCGGTTCGGTCGCCTCGAGCTCCTCGAGAACCTCCCAGCCGCTCATGACCGGCATCATCAAGTCGAGCAGCATCAGGTCCGGGCGCTCCTTTTTCTGGAGCTCGCGCAACGCTTGCGCGCCGTTTGCCGCGCACACGACGTCGTACCCTTCGTCGCGCAGCACTTCGGCGATGACTTGCCGTATCGCCTCGTCGTCGTCGACGACGAGAATGCTGCGGCGTCGCGAGGCGGGCCGCGCCTGGGTGAGAGTCCTCCGGCGTGCGGGCTTGTCGTTCAAATGGACGCCCTTTCTTGGGCTGAACCAGGACCGGTGCAGGTAGAGAGGGGTCTCTGCTATCGTCGCGAGGCTCTCTCGCGCGAGTGTCGAAAAGGAGCCCCGCCTGTGATTATCGGAGTGCCCAGAGAGATCAAGACCCGTGAATATCGCGTAGGGATGACGCCGGCCGGCGCGCGAATCCTGGTGGCGTGCGGGCACGATGTTTTGGTCGAGACGGGCGCGGGAGAAGGAAGCGGGCTTCGCGACGCCGATTACGCCGCGCAAGGGGCGAAGATAGTGCGGACTGCCGCCGACGCGTGGGGCGCGCAGATGGTCGTGAAGGTGAAGGAACCGCTCGAGCGGGAGTACGGGTTCTTCCGAAAGGACCTCGTCCTCTACACCTACCTGCACCTGGCCGCCGAGCTCCAACTCACGAAGAAGCTCGCGGAGAGCGGCGTCGCCGCCGTGGCGTACGAGACCATCGAGACCGACGACGGATCGCTGCCGCTCTTGCGACCCATGAGCGAAGTCGCCGGGCGCATGGCGGTTCAGGTCGGTGCGACGTGCCTCGAAAAGGAGCGAGGCGGAAAAGGGGTGCTCCTCGGCGGCGTACCCGGAACGCGGCGCGGGCGCGTGGTCGTCCTGGGGGGAGGCGTTGTCGGTCGAAATGCGGCGACGATCGCCATCGGCATGGGAGCGCAGGTCACCGTCCTCGACGTACGCGCCGAGACCATGGCGCACCTCGAGGATATGTTCGGCGGGGCGATCGAGACGCTCTATTCGAACCCGACGAACATCGAAGACGCGGTGCTCCGGGCCGACCTGGTCGTCGGCGCCGTGCTCGTCACGGGTGCAGCGGCACCGAAGCTCGTGACCCGAGAGCTCGTCGGGAAGATGGAGAAGGGGAGCGTCATCGTGGACGTTGCGGTCGACCAGGGCGGCTGCATCGAGACGTGCCGCCCGACGGACCACGACCGTCCGACATACGAAGTCGAGGGAGTGGTTCACTACTGCGTGCCGAACATGCCCGGCGCGGTTCCCCAAACGAGCACCTGGGCGCTCACCAACGTCACCATCCCATATGCGGTGAAGATCGCCGAGCGAGGCCTCGCGGACGCCGCGCGCCGAGACCGAGCGCTGATGCTCGGGCTAAACACCTACCGCGGCCACGTCACTTGCGAACCGGTCGCCCTCGCGCACGGGCTCGAGTATGTCGCGGTCGAATCGGTTCTGTAGAAGGGCGTAGCGTTTCGTCGATACCTTCGCGCTGGCGTCGTCGGCTGGCCTCGAGCGCGTCATCGGAACGCGGCCTCGAGCTCCGCGACGATCCAGCTTCCGACCGCCTGCGTCCCGAGGTGGCCGCCCACGTCGCGGGTGCACTGCTTCTCGGCGATCGCGCGCGCCACGATTTGCTCGAGGCGACGCTCCTCCTCCGGCCATCCCAAGTGACCGAGCATCATCCCGACGGTGAGCACGCTCGCGAGCGGGTTGGCGACGTCTTGTCCGGCGAGCGGCGTAGCCGAACCGTGGACGGGCTCGAATACCGCGACTCTCGACGGGCCGTGCGCCTGGTCGCAGCATCGCGAAACGCTCGGGTGATAATTGCCGCTCGCGGCCATGCCGAGCCCGCCCTGGAGCGCGGCGCCGAGGTCGGTGACGATGTCGCCGAACAAATTGCACGTCACGATGACGTCGAACTGACTGGGGTCCTGCACGAGATGCAGGCAGAGGGCGTCGATGTACATGTGCCGTGCCTCGATCTCGGGATAGTCGCTCGCGACCTCGAAGAAGACGCGATACCAGAGTTCGTGGGCGTGCCTCATGGCGTTCGACTTGTCGGCCATGTGCACGCGCCTGCGCCCGTGCGCGCGCGCATAGTCGAAGCCGGCGCGGATCAAGCGTTCAACGCCTTTGCGGGTATTGACGTCTTCGCTGATTGCGACTTCGTCGCGCGTGCCGCGCTTGAACTGGCCTCCGAGGCCGACGTAAATACCTTCGGTGTTCTCGCGGAAGACGACGAGGTCGACGTCTTCCATGCCGAAATCGCGGAGCGGAACGAGACTCTCCCCGAGCGCGCGAACCGGGCGGACGTTCGCGTAGAGGTCGAGCCCGAAGCGCAGCCCGAAGAGGATGTCGCGGGCGTGTTCGAATGCGGGAACGCGCGGATCGCCGAGTGCTCCGAGCAGCACCGCGCTCGCCTCGTTCGAGATGCGCGCGTGAACTTCCGGCGGATACGTCGTGTTGTCGCGCAAGTAGCGATCGGCGCCGAGATCGAGGGGCCAGAGGCGAAGCGGGAGTCCCCGCTCCTCTCGGTAGCAATCGAGGACTCGGATCGCTTGCGCGATGACTTCGGGGCCGATGCCGTCGCCCGGAATGATGGCTATCAACTTTTCGCCGGTCACCGCGGCGACCTCACGCGTTGCGCGCCGAAGCGATCGCCTCGGCGACTTCGGGCGCGCCGGGGACCCGAGGCACGTCCGCGTGGCGCCCGGCGAGGTGCCCGTACGGATCGATGAGGGCGACGCGGATTCCCGCGGCGCGGGCGCCAAGGACGTCGGTCGCGTAGGTGTCGCCGAGGTGCAGCGCGTGGGCCGCCCCGACGCCCGTCTGCTCGAGCGCAAACCGAAAGATCGCCGGATCCGGCTTCTCGACACCGACGACTCCGCTATCGACGACGAGATCGAACGAGTCGACGATTCCGCTGTCTTCCAGGATCTCTTCGAGAAATCCCTCGGAGTTGCTGACGACCGCTACGCGCACACCCCTCTTGCGCGCCCGCGCCAGCGCTTCGCGAAGGCCGGCCGGCACGACCGACCAGAAGTTGCGCTCGCGGTGGGCGGGCCAGAGCGCGTCGAGAAGCTCGGGGACTCGCGCCAGCGGCAGCCCGGCGCGGCGGAGCATCGTGCCGACGACGTGCCCCCACCCGCGGCCGCCGGGCACATGCGCTCGTGACCAGGCGACGTCTACGCCGTCGCCGCATTCGATGGCGACCTTGGCGTGCCCCTCGGCGCGCATGAGCGTCTCGGCCGACGTCGCGAATCCGTGTCGGGCGCAGCTCGCCGCGAGGCGGGCGTGTTCGAGAAAGATGACGGTGTTGCCGGCGTCGAGGCAGAGCAGGTCCACTTGCCGGATGAGGGCGGAGTCGATGTCGTTCACGCTCGCGCCATGCTACCAGGAGGCCGCCCGGGCGCCGAGCGCGCGTGCCCGCCTATTCGACCCAAACGGGGTTGGTGAAGGCGAAGGGCTTCGCCCCGGGCCGCGGGAGAAACCCCATCGGCCGCTCGCCCCGAGCAATCGCAACGATCCAATCGCCTTTGGCGAACGAATGCCGGAGACGCGCGTCGAGCCGCTTGACCCCGTCGGCGAGTGGGCCGGTCCACGCGTGAAGCACTTCGCCGCGACGCACGATCTCGACGCGCGACACGTCGACCCACGGCGGCGCTTGCACGACCACGTGGACTTCTTGCTCTCCGGCGGAGACCCCCTCGCCCGGCCCATGCCCGCCAATCTCGAGCGTCACGAACGGCCCGCTCGAGACGACGACATGACCTGCGCGAAGCGCGTCGATGAAGCGGCTCGAATCGAGACGCGGGGGGTCGTCGTCGCCCACGTTCACGAGATTCCGGGGCACTCCGCACTCGTGGTACGAGAGCTTGTGCGAATCCGAGTTGCCGGTCGCGGTGATCCGGACGCCGGCGTCGAGCAACGCAAACCAATCGCGCATCACCCGCTCGACGTTGTCGAGCGCGGCGTAGTCGTCACCGTTGAAGACTTCGATGGCGTCGAATCCGGGATCGATGAGCGGTGCGCGCTCGCGCCATGCGGCCACGTCGCGCGGGTCGAAGCGCGCCAGCTCGAAGTAACCGATGCTGCCCATGCGCGGATGGTTCAGTTGCACGACCTTTGCGCGGTCGGCCGGGGGAGCCGCGCGCGCCGCGGCTACGATCGCGGAGGGGGCGACCCGGTCGAAGGGGAGCGGCTCGGAGCCGGCCGCCAGCGGAAAGACGTTGAAGTGGCCGAATAGAACACCCCGCGTCGTGACTTCGTCGCCGACGATGGACGTGAGCCAGGGGTCGAGCCCGCGCCCGCGGATCGCAGGACCATAGTCGGTCACGGCGTTGTGGTCGGTTGCCACCGCGACTTCGACTCCGGCGGCAGCGAGAGCTCGCACCCGATCGGAAAGAAGGGTGGGAGCGTCCGGCGACGGCACGGCGTGGACATGGAGGTCCGCGGCGATCCACCCTCGGGTATCGACGTCACGCTCGATCTGGGCTTGTACGACCGACGTCTTGCCGTCCGCGATCGTCAGGTCCGCCTCGTGCATCGTGTATTCGAAGCCGCGCGTCACGATGACGTGATAGCGACCGGGCGCGATTGGTCGCTCGCCGTCGCGGTCGACGTGGATCACGTCGAGCGAAGCACCGTCGGAGGGATCTTCGCCCCAGTCGGGATCCGGGGTCCCCTCGATTCCGCGCACGACGATCCGGGCCGGGACGACGCCCCTCCCCCTTTCGCGCACCTGCCAGCGCAGCGTGCCGGCGCGGGGGAACAGGGCGGCCGGCGGTGCGCTCGCAAGCGCCTCGGGGGCGAGCCACGCTCCGGGCGCCCGTCCGGGCGCCGTGATCCGCACCCGCCAGCAGCCGTGCGGCAGCACGAGCTCGGGCGAGCGCGCGTCGAAACGCGCGAACGGCCTGAAGTCGCAGTGGACGACTTCGGCGATGGCCCCTTCCGGCGCACCGCGAGGGGTCGTCGAACGGTCGAGGGGCTCGCGCGCGAAGCGTGGAAGAGCGCGCACCGCCTCTCCGAGAGCGCCGCGCGCCTGGCTCAACACGACCACGCGCCTGCTGGAGGCGCCGTGCGCCGCGATTGCCTCCATTTGCTCGCCGGTTCGCGCCCACTCGTGAAACCCGAAGAGCGGCTCGGCGAAGCGCGCGACGACGTGCCCTCGTTCGGCCGCCAGGGCGTACGCGACCCCGAGGCCCTCGCGCGCGAGGAAGTCTCCGGACAGCGTGTCTCTCGCGTGTACGAACCCATGCCCCTCGATCCACGTGGGTACGTTTCCCCAGGCCACGACTTCGCCCAGCGTGGCGGCGAGCGCTCCCTGGTCCGCGGCCGTGGCCACCGATTCGATTCGCAGTGCGCCGTCCGCGAACGTCACGTACGACCAGAGGCGCAGCGGCGGGTCGCCGAGCATTCGCTTGCGGACCAGGAGCGCGTGCCCCCCCTCGCCCGCCGGCGCGACCGACTCGACCACCGACGTCAATTGGTCGAGCCCGAAAAACACCGTCGGCTCGACCGAAACGAGCGCGTCGTCCCCGCCTGCGGTCCCGTAGTCGACGACCGAGCCTCTCGCTTCCGAAACGACTGCGACTCGATCCCGATCTCGGATCAGCCAGTCGCCTTTCTTGCCGTCGACCCGCGGACCGTGGAGCGGCACGTCGTCGCGCGACTGGATCCGACTGACCGTCGCATCCGCCCGGCTCGGCGGCGCCGGCGGATCATCGCCGGCGTCCCTCGAGGGAGTCGGCGCTGGACGGGCGCAGCACGGGAGGACCAGGAGAAGGGAGACCGCCAGGATAGCGGGCGGTTCCCGGGCGCTCACGCCACTCGCTCTTCGGTGAGACTCGGCGCGGCGAGGCGCGGACCTTCCTTCAGGTTCAGCCTCACGGGCAGAACGACCATCGGAAGCCCCGCGTGCTGGAGCCGGCGCTGGATCATGAAGGCCGTCTCGTTGTGCAAGAGCCGCGTGACGAACGTGTCTTCTTCGAAGATGAGCTGACCGGCGACGAACAGGGCCTTCGGGTACTTCTGCGTGACCGCGGTGGCGATCTTCTCGGCCTCCACCGCGACTTCGATTCCCGTGGAGAACGTGCGCTCGGACGGAAGCTCCAGCCACGTCGCATATTGCACGTACTTGTCGAGCGCGCTGCCCACGCGCTGCTCGAGCTCGTGCACTTCGTCGATCCCCTTGAAGACTCCCGAGTCGATGACGGCCACCGAGCAGAACACCACGCCCTTGAAGTGTCCGGGGAACATCCTGAGAAGGGTCAGGAGCGCGTGTCGCCCCAAGCCGCCGTACCCACCGACGAACAAGACTGCGACCGGCTGTTTCGGATCGATCGCCGCGGGCGTCGGGCAGTCGGCGGAGATCGCGACGCTCGGCTTGGGCGTCGGTCGCGCGTCGGACAGCGGGTCGGCGAGCTCCACGTCGAGCCGGCGGATCGCCGCGACCACCTTCCGATAGTGCTGTTTGACCCCGAAGCACACGGTTACCAGGACCCCGGTCACGACCAGCGTCAGCCAGCCGCCCGCAGCGAACTTCTCGAACACGGTCACGACGAGAATCGTCAGACAGAGGGCAAGGCCGACGAGGTGAATCGGTAAATGCCGATACCAGTCCGAATGCTCTTTCCGGTGCTGAATCCAGAACCGCGTCATTCCCAGATTGGAGAGCGAGAACGTGAGAAACACGTTGATCGAATACATGACCACGAGCTTTTCGACGTCGCCATGCGTGTACGCCAGCGCCACGATCGAGGTCACGCCCATGAGAACGACGCCGTTCTGCATGCTGAGGCGCTCGGAGAGGGCCGCGAACCGGTGGGGCATCCACGAATCGACTGCCATGTTCGCCATGACGCGCGGCCCATCGACGAAGCCCGCTTGCGCCGCGATGAGAAGTAGCCCCGCCTCCGAGGCCAGCGCGATCGTCGTGAACAAGGGACCCACCCTCCAGCCTCCGAGGTGCCACTCGCCGGTCACGCGCTCCAGCAAGACCGCATTCATCGTCTTGTCTTCCGCGGGCATCGCGTGCACGAGGAGATACGAGAGGATGATCCCGCCCGCGGTGACGGCCAGCGACGTGGCCATCAGCCCCATCGTATTCTTCGCGGTCCGGACCTTCGGCTCGCGCATGATCGGCACCCCGTTCGATACCGCCTCGATTCCGGTGTAGGTACCGCCGCCGAGCGAGTACGCGCGGACGAAGAGCAGAACCGCTCCTAGCGTCCCGAGCGAGGATACCGTCTTGTGGAAGTTGACCGTGGTTTCGGCCGCTACAGTGCCGACGTCGCCGAGGTGTCCAAAGATTGCAACCGCGAGCAGGATGGCGTGCGTCGCGATGAACACCATGAACACCGGCAAGATCGCCTGGACGGACTCTTTGACGCCCCGGATGTTCAGAACCAAGAGAACGCCGATCGCCACGATTTCGACGATGAGCTTCGAGCGCTGCACCGGATCGAGCCACGTTCCCAGATCTTCGGGGGGGATTCGCGCCGCCGCCTGCCCGAACCAGGCGCGCGGGATCATGCTGAAGATGGCGTCCCCGCCCGAGGCGATCGAGACAGTGATCGTGAGCACGTAGTCGACCAGCAGTGCCGCGCCGCTGACCACGCCGGCCCGTTCGCCGAGGAGCTTCGTCGCCACGACGTAGCCGCCGCCACCCGAAGGAAAATGCTCGATTATCCGCGAATACGCGTACGAAATGATGAAGACTGTCAGGGCCGTTCCGAGCGCGAGGCCGACGGCGAGCGAGGAGTAGTCGTGACCTTCGCTGACGAGCTCGCGAAACGCCGCTTCGGGGCCGTACGCAGATGAGGACAACCCGTCGGCGCCGAGCCCGACCCACGCCAGCATCGCGATCAGCGAGATGCTGTGGAACGTGTCCTTGGAATGAACGTCCTTGGGCGCGCCAAATAGGAGCGCGCGTATTTTCTTCCACATTGTGGACGCCGTCTCTTTCGCGGGCGCGCGGCAACAATAGTGCAGACTCGCCGCGCGTCAAACGACAATGGCGCATCTGTGGCCACTCGTGCGGTCGCATCTCCGGTTCGCGCTGTCGTCCCGTCCAAGAGGCGGGCTACGCTGCGCCGAGAGGCCCATGAGAATCCTACTGACGGGTGGAACGGGATTCATCGGCGCGGCAGTCGCGAGAGCCCTGCGCGAGAGGCGCGACGATGTCGTGATCGTTTCGCGTGGAAACAATGGAGACGTCACCTGGGAGGGCGTCGAGGCTGAGGTCGAGCGTGCCGATGCCGTCGTGCATCTGGCCGGCGAGCCGGTCGCAGCCGGGCGCTGGACGGCCGGCCGCCTCGAACGAATCCGCGCGAGCCGCGTCGACACGACCGCGCAAATCGCGCGGGCGATCGAGCGCGGTGCGCGCAAGCCGCGCGTACTCGTGAGCGCGTCGGCGATCGGCATTTACGGAACGCGGCTCGACGATCGAACGCTAGACGAAACGGCCAAGCCGGCGGACGACGAGCTCGCGCGGATCTGCGCTGCATGGGAAGCGGCGGCGGAGCCGGCCCGTGGCGCGGGCGTTCGCGTGGTTCACCCGCGCATCGGCGTCGTACTCGGGCGGCAAGGCGGCGCCCTTTCGAAGATGACCGCGCCTTTCCGATGGTTCGTCGGAGGACCGCTCGGCAGCGGCACACAGTGGATGAGTTGGGTCCACCAGCGAGACGTCGTTCGATCGATTCTCTTCGCGATCGAGCACGACTCCCTCGCGGGTCCCGTCGACGTCGTCGCACCCAACCCGGTGACGATGAACGACTTCGCGCGGGCGCTCGGGCGGGCGCTTGGGCGTCCGGCGGCGCTGCGCGCGCCCGCGTTCGCGCTGAAGCTCGCGCTCGGAGAAGGCCTTGCCCAGGTCGTTCTCACGGGCCAGCGCGTCTCGCCGGCCAAGCTGCAGCAGGCGGGCTTTCGGTTTCAGTTCCCCGAGCTGGCCGGGGCGCTGGCCGAGTTGTTCGCGGACCGCCGAGTCGTACGGTGAACGCGTCGCTCCGCCGCGTCTTTCTCGCTGTCGGAGTCTTCGTGGCGCTCGTGGCGATCGGCAGCGGCGGGTACTTCGTCCTGGGGCATGGCCGCTGGCAATTGACCGACTGCGCGTACATGACCATCATCACCATTTCGACGGTCGGCTTCTTCGAGCTACGCGAGATGAGCAACGTCCCCGGGGCAAGAGCGCTCACCGTGAGTCTCATCGTCAGCGGGGTCGGGGTCTTGGCGTACACACAATCGAACCTCACCGCCCTTTTCGTCGAAGGCGTTATCGGTCAGGCGTTGCGGAGAAAACGCATGCAAAGGGATATCGCGAGATTGTCGGAGCACATCGTCGTGGCCGGCGCCGGCAGCACAGGCAAGCACGTCATCGAAGAGCTCGTCGCGACGCAGACTCCCTTCGTCGTCATCGATCGGAGCGACCACGCTCTCCAGGAGATCTCGGCAGAGCTCTGCGGGGGGAAGCTGCTCTACGTGCACGGGGACGCGACGCTCGATCACATGCTGCTCGCGGCCGGGGTAGGGAGGGCGCGCGGAGTGGTGGCCGCGCTTACCCACGACAAGGACAACCTCTACGTCACGCTGAGCGCGCGCAGCCTGAATGCGCGGGCTCGTATCGTGAGCAAAGTCGTCGAGGACGATGCTGCGCCGAAGATCCTGAAAGCGGGGGCCTCGGCGATCGTCAATCCGACGATGATCGGGGCGCGGCGTCTCGCGAGCGAGCTCATTCGCCCCGAAGTGAACGAGTTTCTGGATCAAATGGTCCGCGACAAGGACAAGAATCTGCGTCTCGAAGAGGTCGTCGTCCCCCCCGGCTCCAAGTTCGTCGGCGTAACGCTCAAAGACACCCTGATTCGTCGCGAGACGCGCGCGCTCGTCGTCGCGGTGCGAGGCACCGATCGCGCGTTCGTGTACAACCCCGACCCCGACTACGTCATCGGCGAGGGCACGACGCTCATCGTCCTCGGCGAAACGGAGAGCATCGTGAAACTCAGGCGCCTCGTCGCCTGACGACACGCTACCGATCGAACCCTCTCTGCGGGAGCACCTCGCGAAGGGCAGCTTCCAGCCCGCCGCTCGCGCCCGGTAGCGCGGCGTGCGCCAGAGCGAAGAATGTCGTACCGTTTGCCGCTTTGACGGCCGCGAGCGCCGCGGCGCGGTCCGAAGGCGGACCGTATTCGAGGACGCCGAGCACGAGCTCCGCTGCTTCGACTGTGTCGACGTGGGACAGGGCTCGCAGCGCCGCCGCACGCACACCGGGCTGCAGCGAGTCGCGGAGAATCCGCGAGAGCGGGTCGACCGCGTGGGGAAAGGACAGCGCCTCGACAGCTTTGGCCGCTTGATCGACGACCGCTGGGTCGGGGTCTCGAAGCCCGGCCATGACCGTGACGAAGCTCCGCTTGTAGCAAAACGTTTGGAGCGCTCGCAAAACGGCAACCTTGCTGCGCCGATCGGGATATTCGAAAAGCTTCTCGAGGGGCGAGAGAAACGCATAGAGCGGAAGCTGCGCGAGCTCCTCGATGAGGCGCAGCCGATCTTCAAACGGCCGCGGACCCTGCGCGTCGCCGTTGCTCTCGACCGCGAGCGCGCTGCCCCGCGCGAGCATCGCCTTCCTTCGGACGATCCCGTTCGTTCGCTTGTCGAAGAGCACGTCGGCACAAGCCTCGACTGCGCTGCCGCGGCGTTCCCACTCGAGGATGTCGACGTGCCACACTTCGGTGTGATGCGCTTCGCGTCGCCCCGTCTGCGGCTGGACCGTGGACCTGGAGGTCGAATCGTCCTTGATCGCGTCGTAACGCTTTGCCGCTCGAGCGTAGTGTGCGCGCCTGGGGGGCTCTAGATCGAGACGGCCGAGCTCCGCAAAGAGTTCGCCGACGCGCGAGTATTGACCGACCTCCCCAAAAGCCAGAATCGCAGAGAGCAGCGCGTTCTCGGCTACCTCGGGGGGGGCTCCGGCGGCCTGCTCTTGCCGGGCCACGGCGCGCCACAGCTGCGCTTGTTTCAGCGAATAATCCCTCGTCGCTTGCGACAGCGCGAACGAACGCGCGTACTCAGCTGCTTGGCGCGCCAGCGTCGCCGCCGCACGCGTCTCCCCGCACTCGCTGGCCGCGGCGATCGACTCGTCGAAGAGTTCGAGCGCAAAATCGTATTTGAGATGGTCCTCGCGAAGAATTCGAATCGAATTGAGAAACCCTTCGAGCACGTCTTCGAACGCCCCGCTCTCGCGCCCGATCTGCACGAGCACCTGGAAGCAATCGAACGCCCGCTCCCGGCGACCGACCGACTCGAAGTGGTCCGCTGCCTCTTCCAGGAGCCGCACGCTCGCGACGATCGCCTCGCGCGCCTGGCGCGCGTCGCCGCATTGCCGGGCGCAGCGCGCCAGATTGAATCTTACGAGCGCCGTCACATAGACATCGCCGTCCCGTTCGGCGACGTAGACGAGGCGGGACCACAACGCTCGAGCAGCGCCCCAATCCCGAGCCTTCTCCCGGTAGATCGCGGCCGCCGCTATCTGCCCTGCCGCCTCCATCTCGCGGGCCGCCTCGGCCATGCGCCCCTGCGCGGCGAGCAGCGGCGCGCGGTCCGCATGGGGGACGTCGGGCATAAGGGCTTCGGCGCGGCTGTAAGCCGTCGAATCCACCGAAGCCAAGTATGCGATGACGTTGAACGCTCCTCGCTTGTCTCCACGCTTGGCGAGCGCGTCTTCGAGGAGTCGCAGCCCCGCGGAGTAGTCGCTCTCGGCGACGTGCGTTTGCTTCGCGGCGGCCCAGAGCGCCCCGATAGCCCCGGCGAGGTCGCCTCTTACCGCGGCCGCTCGCGCGCGGTCGCGCAGGACGTAGAGGTCATCGAACATCGGTAGCTACACGAAAGTATTCACCGGCTCCTCGCAAAGCGCCCGAGGTTCCGCGACGCGCGCGAAGCGGGCCAAAAGTCTGGCGGGACTAGGGAACCGACGGCCGAGGGCCTTCATGGCGGCGCCTCGCCCGGCGCGACAGACTCAGCGCGCTCTCGACCAGCCCAATGACAACGTAACAGGACAAAAGCCAGACCAGCACGAACGCCGGGCGGGTCTGCAGGCTGACGATCGCGCTCGAGCCCACCGCGAATACGACCAGAAGAAATGTCCGCGCGTTGAGGCGGAGATCTTTGAAGCTCCGGAACTTGATGGTCGAAACCATCAGACAGCTGAGAAATATCGTGAGCGCGAACATCGCCCACACGTACTTCGGCCCGTGCAGCCGGAGCTCGCCCATCGCGTGATTCGCGAGCACGAGCGAGATGAGAATCCCCGCCGCTCCCGGGACGGGCAGCCCGACGATGTACTTGCTGGGCTTGGTCGGCGCTCCCTTGTCGCCCATCGACAGGACGTTGAACCGCGCCAGGCGCACGGTCCCCGCGGCGGCAAAGAGAAAGGACGCGATGAGGCCGGCCGTGGGCCGCTGCCAGAGCGACCACTTGAACACCAGGAGCGCGGGCGCGACGCCGAAAGAAATCGCGTCCGCGAGCGAGTCGATCTGAAGACCAAAGGCGCTCTGTGTCTTGGTCAGGCGCGCCACCCGCCCGTCGAGCATGTCGAAGAACAGGGCGAATACGAGCAGAAGCGAGGCGCGGTAGTAGTCGTCGTCGCCGCCGGCCGTCGCGCAGATTCGAATCGAGTCGAAGCCGCAGAACACGCTCGAGAGCGTGATGACGTTCGGCAGGAGAAATAGCGTCTTGCGAAGGTCGAGTTTGCGGGGAGGCGGGGGCACTTCGGTACCTGAGGTCTCTCGTGTGCGGGTCGATGGCAGCGCGCTCGAGACGCGGGACACACCAGAGCCGGGCTATCGTGCCCACAGATCCGGGCGGCGGTAAAGACACGGTGTAGGCGAGTCCTGCGCGAGCTCGCCGGGAAATTGGCCGCCTTACCCTCCCCACCCTACTCTACCCGTTGCGCATGAGAAAACGCGCGCTTTTGGCGCTTCCGACGCTCGCTCTCCTCGCCTTGGCCGCCAATTTCGGCTGTGGTCGTAGCGCGGAAGAAAGACAGCTCGACTCGATGCGTGACGAAATCGCCAACATCCGAGAGGGCCGCGACCGTTCCGACCTTGCGGCGGGTACGCACGACCCCGCCGGACCCTCGATCGTCGTCCCCCCTGCCTACACTTCCGCCGCTCTGGTTCGCCCTCCGCCACTCGTGCTCGAAATCGGCATCGGCGCGGGAGGAGCGACCGACGACGGGGCAGAAACCGCGGACCCGCAAGACACTACGCAGCGTCCGACCATCCGAGTCTTCGGCGCTTCCCGGAGCGCGAGAGGTTCGCGGCACGGCGACGATCAAATCGAGCTGGCGGCCTCGGACGACGCCGCGTCCGACGGAACTTCCGGGGCCGCGAGCCGCAGTCGAGACAGCAGCGTGCGGGATCCGGAAGCGAAACGGGCGTACGACGCCGCCCTTTCCTTGGTGAACACGAAACGCTTCGACCAAGCGCTCGACGCGTTCGCCGCGTTCCTCGTCAAGTGGCCGGACCATCCGTACGCCGAGAACGCGATGTACTGGCGCGGAGAGTGCTACTTCGCCCGTGGCGACTACGTCCACGCGTCCGAGCAGTTCGACGGCGCGCTCAAGCGCTTTCCCGCCGGCAACAAGTCGGCGGATGCGCTGCTCAAGCTCGGCATGTCCGCCGAGAAGCTTGGTAAGTCGATCAAAGCCAAAGAGTGCTTCGATCGCCTTGCCCGGCAATATCCGGAAAGCGACGCCGCGCACCATATCCCCGCCCGATCGGCCTCCGCCAGCCCGCCCGAGCCAGCCCGAGAAGAGGGACGATGAGAACCGCGAATCGAACCGGCTGCATCGCGGCCTGCTTGTTCGTTCTGGCTCCCGCGCTCGCGCGTGGACAAACCGCCCCCGCGACCCCCGGCGGCGCGGGAGCCGTGCCGCCCGCCGGTTCGCTCGTGCCTCCGCAGCCTGGGTCGACGTTTGCCGCGTCGCCGAGCACCTACCCGAATCCGCAATCTTCGAACGGGACGATCGGCGGCGGCAACGCCACCGAATCGAGCTCCCACCCGGTCACGGGCGAGGAGGAAGACTCGTTCGACCTCGGCCCGCACAAGAACGGCGGCGGGATCGCACACGGGGAGACCAACGGCCCGGTCTTCGTCGGCGAGCCGACCTTCTCCGGGGGCGAAGTCCCGGAGGCCCACGTCGTGCGCCAGGGCGACACGCTTTGGGCCATATCGGATTACTATTACAAAACGCCATATCAATGGCCGCGCCTGTGGTCCTACAATCCCGAGATCAAGAATCCGAACTGGATATACCCCGGCGACGAAATTCACCTCCGTGCCGGCGGCGCCGCCGAGAGCGGCACCCTCGGTCCTGCTGCACAGGGTCCCGCGAAAGGGACGCCCAGCCTCATCGATCGACGGCGGCGCATGCCGGGGAACGCTGTTTTTCTTCGTGACCAGGGCTGGATCCGTGACGACTCGGACGAAGTCTGGGGAGAGGTGACCGGGGCGGCCGAGGACAAGATGTTTCTCTCGGATTTCGATGAGATCTACCTGCACGTCTCCGCAGGGCACGACGTCCACCTCGGGCAGGAGCTGACCATCTTTCGCCCCGTTCACCCGTCGTCCGCGGGGACCATCGTTCAAATCGAGGGGGCGGCGCGCGTCGACCAATGGAACTCGCGCGACCGTGTGGCTCGGGCGCAGGTCATCGAATCGCTGAACGTCGTCGAGCGCGGCGCGAAGGTCGGGCCGCTCACACGCCGCTTCGAAATCGTGCCTCCCCTGCGCAACGACGGGGAGGTGCAGGCGCACGTCCTCGCCAGCGTGCACCCGAACGAGTTTTACGGGCAAAACCAAGTCCTGTTCATCGACAAAGGGGAGTCGTCGGGACTCAAGCCGGGCAATCGATTGTTCGTTGTGCGCCGAGGTGACCCGTGGCGTCGCAGCCTCGTGGAAGCCAGTGCGGGCGATCGGGTTTCTGCGGACGACGAAAAGCCGATGCCCGACATGGAGCGAACCCCCGGGTCTGCGCACGACGATCGCAGCTACCCCGACGAAGTCGTCGCCGAGCTACGCGTCGTGGCGGCCAAGAAGGAAAGCGCGACGTGCATCGTGACGCAGTCCACGGTGGAGATCGAGCGCAACGACTTGGCCGTGGCTCGCAAGGGGTACTGACGCAAAACGGAGAATTCTTTCTTGGGCCGTGTGCTGCGCTCAGCCGTTTCGATCGCCGCGGTGGCAGCGTCCCTCGTCGCCTTCGGGGGCGAGCGCAGCACCGAGCGCGTCGAAGATGCCGACGACGAAGCACCTGAACTTGCCGATGCCGACGCGGGAAGGCGCCCCCCCAAGCAGACCGGCTGCCCGAACGGCATGGCCCGCGTGCGCGACTTCTGCGTCGATCGCTTCGAAGCCCCCAACCGCAAGGGTGAAGAGCCGCTCGTGATGCAATCGGCCGTGGACGCGGAGGCCTGGTGCTCCGCCCGGCAGAAGCGGTTATGCACCGAGGACGAGTGGATGGATGCGTGCGAAGGCGAGGCGCGGCGGGCCTATCCGTACGGCGATACGCACGTCGATGGCCGCTGCAACGACGACCAAGAGTGGCGCAAGGTCGACGAAGCCAAGCTCGCGAAATGGCCCTCGCCCGAGGCGAAAGCGCACGTAAAGGAACTCTATCAGGCCCTTCCCAGCGGGACCAAACAGCGGTGCGAGACGCCGGGGGGCGTGTACGATCTCACAGGGAACGTCGAGGAGTGGGTGGTGCGGACGCGCGAGCACGCCAACTCTTGGCCGTACGTGCTCATCGGTTGCTACTGGGCGGGGTGCTACGGGGGCAACAAGCCGACCTGCCACTCGACGAACAACGCCCACGGGCCCGAGTTTCGGTTCTACGAGACAGGGTTCCGGTGCTGCCGAGATGCGCAAGCGTCGAAGTAGCTCGTCGGGAGGCGAAGTCGAGGCGAGCCGCTCGACCGCGAAAAAGCGCGAAGAAGACGGCAGAAGGCGACGGGGTGGGCAGAGTTTGACGAAGATGTGTCGGAAGAAGCTTGTACACGCTCGTCGCATCGGCTATCGACCGTTCCGCGCGGTGGAGCAGCCTGGTAGCTCGTCGGGCTCATAACCCGAAGGTCGAAGGTTCAAATCCTTCCCGCGCAACTAGAAAACAAGGGGTCCGAGCTTGGTACAGCCGGACCCCTTGGTACACGCGCTTGGTAAAGGATTCTGGAACGAATCCTGGCCATTTTGAACATCTGAGCGCTCGCTCTGTACGATGGACGCGGGGCGCGCCTCTGCCATGCTGATCATGAAGGAGTGGCGGCTCTTCGCCGGCCCGATCAAGCGAGGGGGGCACCGTGTGTCGACGGTCCGCGGCGCTGAGGGGGAGCGCTAGACTCTCCTTTGAGATCGCATGGAACCCAACGACATCGACCGACTGCGCCGGTGGTCCCGGGACGGCTTCTTCGTCGCACCACGCTTGCTACGGCCGGAGCGCATGCGCGAGCTCTCTGAAGCGTGCGATCACGTGCTTGCGCAGGTGCGCGCCGCGTCGCGTGACCAAGGGCACTCGAGCACTCACGTCGCCGGGCTCCTCGCGCCCGAATACTTCGCAGACCGTCCGGATCTCCTCACGCGCCTCGCCGACGCGATGAGCTCGCGCGAGGTGACCGCGCAGCTCGACGGCCTCGCCCGGATCGGCGAGGGCTTGCCGAATCTTCGCGACACGCAGTACTTCCACGAGCCCACCGAGCGCGACGACGACGGGCACTGGCACCGCGACGGGGCCGGCCCGGCCGGAAGTGCAGGCGCGCCCGCCGGCGAGCGGCGGACGCTCGTGCGATTGCGTATGGCGTTCGCCCCCGACGACCACCTCGAGTACGTCCCCGGCTCCCACGCGCGTCCTGACACGACCGAGGAGCGCAGGGCGATCGAGAAGCGGCTGCGTGACGATGCGCTCTCGCACGAGGCGGTGCGAATCGAGCTCGAGCCGGGGGACGTCTGCGTGTTCGACACGTGGGGCATCCATCGCGCGCGCTACCGGCGCGCTCGCGTCCGGCGGACGCTCGATCTCCTCTTCGGGTTCGGGCCGCGCCGGCCGATCGGCTTCGATGATGCAGTGAAGGCGCTCATGGCGCGGCGTTGAGCGTACGGATTTATCGCAGCGCTGCCGGCCAGAACGTTATGGCAGCGGGGACAGGCAAGGCGGGCGGGCACGATCCGGTTCGTCGGCTAACGCTCCAGTGGCCGCATGCCCCCGGCCGGTGCCAGTCGGGTTTTCTCGAGTTCGAAAATGGTGCGCGCGCCTGTCGCGGTGACCGACAAGAAGGTGGTGCCCAGCGATATGCACGCGCACCGCTTTAGCGACGAGATCGCGATCGCGGTGGCGTTTCAGAACAAGAGCGCGAAGACCCTATGGGGGGTCAAGGGAACGCTCGTCTTCAAGGATATCTTCGGGGATCTCATCAAGACGCCAGCGTCAAGGTCGACAGCGGAGTCGGTGCCGGACAGACGTACGTGTGGAACGGATCGATGGATCAACCAGTTCAGGGCGGCCGACGTTAAGCTGGCTCAGACCCCGCAGGACAAGTTGAAGGTGACGTGGGAGCCCGATACCTACCTTTTCAGCGACGGAACGAGCTTGAAAGCGCCCTCAAGCGAATAGGGCGCCCGCCCGTCGAGACTCAGGCCGCAACCCGCACGGAAACCGGCAACTCCACCAAGTACGACAACCCAAGTTGTCGTCCCCGCGCAACTCTCGCTGGAAAACGATGCAACCCTCCTGGAGGAGCATCATGGTTCCGGCAAAACGAAGAGAAGCGCCGCCGAGCGGGAGGCGACAAGGCGAACTTGAGAGGCTTCAATGCCGATGCACTCCGAGGATCAGCGTAGCGTCGGACCAAAGGCAGGCGAAGCACACGACGCCGACGAGCGCGTGCGCGAGGCCCACTCTCAGCAGCAGCCGGTTCATGACCGGTGTCACGCTGCGTCGCTCGCAGGCAGCGTCACCACGACCTTCTTCGCCGACACGCCCTTGCGTTGGACGTCGAGCGCAGCCTGGATCGAGGCGAGGCCGGTGCCGACGACCTGCGCCTCCGGCGCGGCGACGAAGCGCCGCTCGGCGAGCGCTTGCGGCAGGAAATCGGCGTAGACGGCGCGGCCCACGTCATTGTGGACGAGTGAGCTGCCGAAAATCAGCTTGCTGCGGATCCCGCGCAGCCGCGTCATTAGCCAGAGCTTCACGTTGAACCAGATGAAGCGCGAGACCGTTGCGAGCACGGGCATGTCTTGCCCGAGCGGCTGATCGAAGGTGACGGGGTACGTCGCGATCGAGACAAACTTGGAGCCCTTGCAAGCGTTGACCACGGCGACGCAGAGCTCGGGAGAGCCCGCACCGATGGCGATCGCGCCGGCGATGGTCTTGCCCGACAGCGCCTCGATCAAGTCGGGCACCACCCGCGGGTCCTTGTAGTCGAATACGCGGCTCGCCCCGAGCTTCTTGCAGTAGTCGAAATTTCGCGGCGAGGCCGTGGCGAAGACCTCGTAGCCCGCGGCGACGGCGAGCTGGATGGCGTTGCTGCCCACGCTCGTCGAGCCGCCCCAGACGAGGAGCGTCTTGCCGTTCCGCTTCGCGGATGCCGAGGGGTAGTCGAGCGCGAGCTGGTCCTTCTGGAAGAGACCGCACGCCGCGGTCGACAGGCCGAGCGGCAGGACCGACGCGCTCTCGTAGCTCATGTCCGCCGGGATGGGCGAGGCCATGCGGTCGAGCAGAATGGTGTACGTCTGGAAGGAGCCCTCGGCGGCGCTGTTGCGCTTGGGGTCAGTACCGACCGCGTGCCCGAGCACGCGATCGCCGACTTTGAAGCGCGTGACCGCGCTGCCGACTTCGACCACCTCACCGGCGGAGTCGGAGCCGAGAACGAACGGGTACTTGATCCAGTTGAACAGGAAGTCGCCGGCGACCTGCTTGATCCAGTCCATGGGGTTCATGGACACGGCGCGGTTGCGAACGACGATCTCGTCGGCCTTCGGGGGCGTGTACGGAGCCGGCCCGACCTGCAGCGGGCTTTGTTTCGTGGAGAGCCAGGCGGCGGTGTTGGCGAAGCGGATGTTTTCCATGACGACCATGTTGGCAAGCGAAGTCGTACTCGCTACGCTATTTCGTTCGCTTTATTGTCGCGATCGTTCGGAGACGAGGATGGATCCGCTCTCAGACGTGCTCTCGCTGCTCAAGGTTCAGACGTACTGGTCTGGTGGCTTCGACTACGGGGGAGACTGGTCCTTCGCCTTTGGACCCTTCGAGGGCATCCGGTTTTATGCGGTGATTTCTGGCAACGGCTGGCTCGCCGTAGACGGTGTGCCGGAGGCCGTCCCCGTCGCGCCCGGCGACTGCGTGCTCCTGCCTAGAGGACGACCGTTTTGCGTGGCTCGGGATCTTGCGTTCAAGTCGGTCGACCCAACCGAGACCTACGACGGTCGCAACGATGGGGGCGTCACGGTGCTTAACGGCGGAGGCCACTTCTTCGGCGTGGGCGGTGAGTTTGCGCTTACGGGAGACCAGGCGAACGTGCTGCTTGGCGTGCTGCCGCCGCTCATCCACGTTCGCCAGGAAGCCGACAAAGCGGTGCTGCACTGGGTCATCGAGCGAATGCGGCAGGAACTGCGCGACCCGCAACCCGGCGGAGTCGTCGTGGCACAGCAGCTCGCGACGCTGCTGCTCGTGCAGACGCTGCGACTCCACCTCGCCGAAGAGGGTCGCAACGGCGGCGTCGGCTGGCTCGTCGCGCTTTCGGACAAGCAGATGGCAGCGGCGATCGGAGCGATCCACGACAAGCCGGGCGATCCGTGGACGGTCCAGTCGCTCGCCGCACGAGCGGGCATGTCGCGCACGACCTTCGCCGTGAAGTTCAAGGAGACGGTCGGCGTCGCGCCGCTAGAGTATCTGACGCGCTGGCGGATGACAGTGGCGTGCGACAGGCTCCTCCGCACGAACGACCCGATCTCGGAGATTGGTGAAGCGCTCGGTTACGAATCGCAGAGCGCGTTCAGTCTCGCGTTCAAGCGCGTGATGGGCTGCTCGCCGGGGCAGTACGGTCGAGGCCGCTCCTCCGCAAAGGAGACGCTGGTCGACGTCGACGATGGGGAGTAGAGCGCGACATCAACCGCCTCGCCGTAGCTCACCGCCGGCCGGATCGCTGAAACCCATGCCGGCTCGGTCGTAGGCGCAGGTCGTCGTCTCGCGACCCAGAACGGGTAGAACGTCTCGGTACTGCAGCGAGCTGCCCGGTCCGCTGGATTCAAGCAACACCGTGGGCGTGCCTCTTCCGGAGCATAAGAAGTGCAGCTTGCGGTCGCCGATGCTGACCAAACGGCCCGCCGGCTGAAACTTGCGCAGACCCGCAGGGTCGCTCGACCACGAGACCGCCTTTGAGCATGGCGCTGTCGCCGAGCTCGCGTGCGATGCGCGCGAGGAAGCGCCGGCGAGCGGGTGCTCCCTCAGGACGCCGCGCTCAAGGGGGTTGCGGAGGAGAAGTCGACGCCGGAGACCTTAACGACGGCCTGCCAGGCAGCTTCCTGGTTGGCGCGATCGTGAAAGTGCGGGTGACGCATCGCCTCAATTGGGCCTGTGAGCTTCTTCGGCGCCGAGGCGAAGAATTGCCCC
>CAZVPE010000033.1:0-1551 GCA_964628155.1 uncultured Polyangiaceae bacterium
GCGAAGCCGGGGGCACGCACTTCCACCGTGCTCCGGCGCACCACCAACATCACCGTCGCTCCGCGAATCGTGTCGTACGTCGCCCCCTCGGCAGAGACACTCAGGTCGACCCGTACCGGGATTCGCGCAATCACGTCATTGCCCACGAAGAACGATGCGATGGCCGCGGTCGTGAACGTGCCCGCCCTCTTGGGCGCGCGCGGGACGTCGACGTCGACGCGCGTCCAGCCGTCCGCGACGTCCACCGTACGATCCGCTCGCACGGCGGCCAATGTCACGCCGTGGCCGAGCGGCTTGTCGTCGAGGGCGCTTCGGACGATTGCGCTCAGCTCCGCGGCCCCGACGTGCCGTGCACTGCGCACCACCCGCACTGCGTCAGGCAGCGACGCGGGGGCGGGGATCTGCTTCGCGTCGAGCGCCGCGACCATGTCCGCCCGTGTGATCACCCGGGAGCCGCCTGCCGGAGGGGACGGCCCGAGGTCGACTTCGGCTGCCGCCGCGTCGACTTCCGGAAAGACGTCTTTCAGATGAATTCGTGTGGTCGTGACCGGCACTTGTGGGGTCGCCCCTGCGACGGCTGGCGAGCCCGCCAGCGCCGCCGAGAGAACCAGCAGTGAAGCCACCACCGTCCGGAGGGTCATTGGTTCTGCGTTGCGTTGCGCAACATCTCGTCGGCGGCCGAAATTACCTTCGAGTTGATCTCGTAGGCGCGCTGCGTGCGAATCATCGAGACCATCTGGTCGACCACGTCGACGTTCGACCCTTCCGTGGATCCCTGAAGCAGCGACCCGCGCCCGTCGACTGCGGGGGCGCCCGTGGTCGGCTCGCCGCTCGACGAGGTCGCCGAGAAGAGGTTGTGCCCGTCCGATCTCAAGCCGTTTGGGTTTGCAAACGTGGTGAGCTGGATCTGACCGATGCTCGTCGACGTCGAGGTACCGGGCTGCTGCGCGCTCACCGTGCCGTCCGCCGCGATGGTGATGTTCGTCGCGTTGGCGGGGATCGAGATCGGCGGCTCGACCGGCAGGCCGTCGCTCGTCGTGACGCGACGCTGGGCATCCAGCTGAAATGAGCCTGCGCGCGTGTACGCCATCTCACCCGTTGGTCGCATTACGGTGAAAAAACCGTCGCCCTGGATCGCGAGATCGAGTGGGTTGCCCGTCTGCTGCATGGTGCCTTGCGAGAAGCTTCGCGTGGTCGCGACGACCCGCACACCCGAACCGATTTGGGTCTCGGTCGGCGCTACCGCGCCCGCGGCGTTGGGGCCGGCGATCCGCGCGTTCTGATAGAGCAAATCCTCGAACTGGGCGGTCTGGCTCTTGTAGCCGGCGGTGTTCGCGTTCGCGAGGTTGTTGGCGATGGTGTCGAGTTGGGTCTCCTCCGCGGCCATTCCCGTTGCGGCGACGTTCAGCGATCGGAACATGAGGAGTGACCAATGCGAGTTCGATGCCAGTCCGTTCTGCGCTCGAAACACCCACTCAGGGTCTCCCCTCGACCCAAGGGCCCAGGCCCACACGTGGGCGTTCCCTCTCAGGAAGCGGCGAGATCGCCGGT
>CAZVPE010000033.1:1651-11446 GCA_964628155.1 uncultured Polyangiaceae bacterium
CGATCAGAGGTCGACACGCAGACCTCCCTGGAGGCGCAATTCCCACAACACCGTGCCGTCCGGAAGGTCCGACCCCAGGAAGAAGAAGTCCGCCTCGGGCCCGACGATGATTTGCGTTCGCTTGGAAATAGGCAAACGGTAGTTGAAACTCGCGCAGGCTCCATAGAGCGAAGCCGGGGCCACGATGCCCAATAGGCCGACATCGACCACGAAGCGATCGCCCGCGGCGCGAGCGTATCGAATGTCCGCTCCAAAGCCGCTTCGTGGCTCGACCTCGGCGATTGCGGCGAACTCGAAGATATCGTCGGGTGACTCGTCGATTCGGACGTCCCCCCCGATGCGCAAGCGTGTTCGCGTTCGAGCGAGCGCGTTTTGCGCCCCGCCACCCTCGACGCCCGACGAGGCAGCGATGCTCCCGCCGATGAGGTATTGCTGCGCGTGCGCCACGTCCGTGCGCGTTCCCCACGCGCAGGCGAGGAGCACGAGCGCGAGGGTTCGACGAACGGTCATTCCTTCTGGTCTTTCTCTGCGATGGCCGTGACGACGATGTCCACGCGCCGATTCTGCCGTCGTCCGTCGTCCGTCGTATTGTCCGCAATCGGCCGGTACTCGGCGTATCCGGCGATCGACATTCGATCGGGCGGCATGCCCTCCGCCAGGATGACGGCCATCACGGAGCCGGCGCGCGCGGTCGAGAGCTCCCAATTCGATCGAAATCTGCCGCTCAAGATAGGACGGTTGTCCGTATGCCCCTCGATGCGCACTTCGAGGTTGCGCTTCGTCAGCTCGGGCGTGAGCACTTTGAACATTCGGCTGGTCGCCTCTTTCACGCGCGCGTCGCCGCTGTCGAAGAAGACGCCCTCGGGAAGCCGTAGAACCAGCTCCTGACGCATCTTGATGACTTGCAGGCCCTGGAGCGCGTCGTTGTTCTCGGCCAATTTGGTAAGCGCGGAAAGGAGGTCTTCGAGCACCGCAGACATGCCTTGACTCGACGCGGAGGGAGTTTCGTCCGGCGTTTTTCCTCCCGAGAGAATGCTCTCGCCGTGCATCGGGAACACGTCGATCCCCACCGCCTTGGAAAAGGCCTCGGTGAACCGCCCCATTTTCTTCGAGTCCACCTGCGAGACGGCGAACATGACGACGAAGAATGCGAAGAGGAGCGTAATGAAGTCGGCGTAGCTCACGAGCCATCGCTCGTGGTTCACGTGTTCCGGATGCTTCTTCTTGCGCATGACTCAGGTCGCCCGTGCTTCTTTGAGCGCCTGACCGTCGCCCTTCTTTCCGCCTGCGTGCTGGTGCAGGAACTCGCTCAGACGCTCGCGTACGAGCTTCGGGTTCATTCCCTCCTGAATGGCGAGGACTCCCGTCAGCATGAGCTCCATGCGCTGCACTTCGTCGCGAACGCCCATCTTGATCCGGCCTGCGAACGGCAAGAAAAGGATGTTGGCGACGGCGACGCCGTAAATCGTTGCGACGAACGCCGCTGCGATGCCGTGTCCGACGGCCCCGATGTCGCTCAGATTGCTCATGACGTGGATGAGTCCGAGCACCGCGCCGATGATCCCGACGGTCGGCGAATAGCCCCCCATTGCTTCGAACACCTTTGCGCCATCCTCGCCGTGCTCTTCGTGCTGGCCAATTGCAATTTCCATCGTTTGGCGAAGGGCCGTCGAATCGGCTCCGTCAATCGCCATGGTCAGAGCCTTCGAGAGAAAGGGATGCGACGAGTTCCCGACAACCTTCTCGAGCGCCAGAATCCCATCGCGACGGGCGCGGTTCGCGTAGTCGACGATCTCGTCGACCAGCTTCGCGGCGTCCACTTTCGACTTCTTGAACGTGGCCCCTGCGGCGCTCACGGCGCCGAGCAGAGTGGAACCCGGGAACTGTACGATGACAGCACCGATGGTCCCCCCGACGACGATGAGCGCGGCGGGGCCGCCGACCATCGAACCCATGTGCCCGCCTTCGAGGGCGTTGCCCACGAGGATGCAAAGCAGCGCGACGACGATTCCAATGAGCGGGCCGAATTCCATCACGTGCCTCCGCGCAACCGGATCGACGCGGGCGGGTCGCTCAGTCGCCGGGCAGCGGGGACGCTCGTGAAGCGAGGCGGGTCGCCTTCCAACGCGCCAAGACGGTCGGCAGTCGGCTCGCCCATTCGAACGCGCCGGCGGAAGTCGACGACTTGCGCGATTAGCTCGTCGAGGGTTTCTCGCACGATGATCTTCTCGCCTCCGATCATGAAGAGGGTGGTATCGGGAGTCGCGTCGGCCCAGCCGATGTGATCCGGATTGATTGCCACGATATGGTTGTTGAGGCGCGTCAGTTTGATCACGAGTCCTCCTGGCGCGTATGCGCGGTGTCCGGCGTGCCGCGTGCCGCGTGCCGGTCATCGTCACGCTCAGCAACTGCCGCGCCACGCACGAGTGCACGTTGGCACAAGACGTGATGGGGAGAGCGCCGCGGAGAACGTCGAATGCGTATCCTCGATGCAGTCGAACACTTACGTGCAGGCATGGATTACCACCTTGCACGCCAGAACCTTTTGACGGCGAATCTGGCGCATATCGACACTCCGGGGTTTCGGACGATGGACCTGCAGAGGGCGGGAGCCTTCGAGGGTGCGCTCCAAACGGAGCTCGCGGCCACGCAACCCGGGCATATCGCCCTACCCCACGCCGCCAGCGGTGAGGCGTGGCGGGTCGTCGAGGCCAACTCCGGGCAGTCCGGTGGGATGGACGGAAACGGTGTCAGCGTCGATCGCGAAGCCGTGAAAATCGCAACGAATCAGATCCGGTACGACACGCTGGCGTCGCTCGTTCAAAACGAACTTTCCGGCCTAGCGTGGGCAGCAAACGATGGAAGGGGCGCATGAGCCGACAAGCGCAAGTGAGTGGTGTTTTCAGCGCGATGGAGATCGCTGCGTCCGGCCTTTCGGCCGAGCGCGGGCGAATGAACGTCATCGCGAGCAACCTCTCGAACGCCCGAACGACGCGAGGGGTGAACGGCCAGCCGTATCAACGCCTTGACCCGGTCTTCGTCGCGCGTCCGATCGCTGCGGGATCCTTCGACCCCGTTTTGCGCGCCGTGAAGGAGGTTAGCCTCCAGGGCGTTCGGCCAGACACGACGCCAGGCGAGATGGTTTATGAACCAGGGCATCCCGACGCGAATCCGCAGGGTTACGTGCAGTACCCCAATGTCAACGTCGTGACGGAGATGGTCAACCTGATGACGGCGTCCCGGGCATACGAAGCCGGGGTAACCTCGATCGAATCGATCAAGGCGATGGCACGGGCCGCGCTCAAGATCGGGCAGTAACCATGAGCGTCATTTCGCGGCTGGAGTCCACTCCGCTCGTCACGTCCGAGATGACCACGAGGCTCGGGCCGACCGACGGCCTTTCGGGCGCTTCCGCGCAGCGCTCGCTCGACGGCACTGCCGGGACATCCGCGATTGATTCGTTCGGTGCGATATTCGGCAGCGCGATCGAGCAGGCCAATCGGGCCGATATCGCGGCATCGCAGAAGGTGGACGCGCTCGCGTCGGGCGCCGCAGACGACCTTCACGGGACCATGATTTCGGTCAAGGAAGCGGACATCTCCATCCGCTTGGTCGGCACGGTCCGCAACAAGATTCTCGACGCCTTCCAGGAGCTTTGGAGAACAAGTGTCTGACGCGACCTCACCTACCGCGTTTCCTCGTTCGTTCCCGGCCGCACTCGCCCTCGCGAAGGGGTGGCTTGTAGGCCTGTCGCGTCCTGCGCGGCTCCTCATCGGGACGACCGGCGTGCTGGCGGTTGCGTTCGGTGCCTTCGTGGCCTTTCAAAAGGCCAACGAGCCTTACGCGCCGCTGTTCACGCAGCTCGAACGAGAGGACGCGGCGGCGATCGTCAACAAGCTCAAGGAAATCAAGGTTCCGTATCGCATCGAAGCCGACGGAGCGACGATTGAAGTCCCCGAGTCGAGGGCCCGGGAGCTACGCCTCGAGCTCGCCAGCTCTGGATTGCCGCGCGGCGGGGGCGTTGGCTTCGAGAGCTTCGACAAGATGCGGCTCGGCGCAACCGACTTCGAGCAGCACGTGCTCTACCGGCGAGCGCTCGAAGGGGAGCTCACCCGCACCATCGGCACCCTCGGTGCGGTGGAGTCCTCTCGTGTGCACCTCGTTCTGCCCGAGAAGTCCGTGTTCATCACGCGGGGGGAGCCCGCATCGGCGTCGATCATGCTGAGGCTCCGCCCGGGCCGTGTGCTGGGGCCGTCGGAGGTTGGCGGCGTCGTTCACCTGGTCGCGTCGGCGGTGCCAGGGCTCGAGGCCGATCGCATCACTGTCGTGACCACCGAGGGCATCATGCTTCACCGGCCCCGCAAGTCGGGGGGTACGGGGGACGGCGACGAGGGGGACGACGACGCTCGTGTCGCTGCGCGGTCCTACGAGACCTCGCTGGAAGATCGCGTCCGCGCCATGCTCGAACGTGTCGTGGGGCCCGGGCACGCGGACGTGCGCGTCACCGCGGAGATCGACCCTGCCCGGGTCGAGCGCACCGAAGAGCACTTCGACCCGACCAAGTCCGCGCTTCGGAGCGAGGAGCAATCGCTGGAGCACGGGAGTTCGGATCCCAACGAGTCCGTCGCCGGCGTTCCGGGGGCAGAGAGCAACCTGCCTACGGGGACGGCCAAACTCGCGGCGTCGGCGACGCCCGCGACATCCGCATCGGGGTCCGGAGCGCCGGCAGCATCCAGCCCACCGCCGATCGCGGGGTCCGGGACGATCCGAGAATCCCACACGCGCAACTTCGAGCTCGACCACGTAACGGAGAAACGAACGACCGGCGGCGGTGCGCTCAAACGTCTCACCGTCGCCGTCGTGCTCGACGGCGTGAAAGGCGACAAGGGGATTGTCGCGCGAGACCGTGGAGAGCTCGACAAGCTGGCAACCCTTGTGCGCAGCGCCGCGGGCGCCAGTCCGGCTCGGGATGATGTCGTCACCGTCGAGTCGATGCCTTTCGCGGGCAGCGCCGACGCCCCCGTCGAAGCAGCCGTGGTGGTACCCGTCGCGCAAGGGCGGTTGAAAGTCATTCAGCGTTGGGCGCCGGCCGGGGTCGGTGCCGTGGCCTTGCTCGCATTCGCTGGGGTGATGTTGCGGCGCCGCAAGTCCTCGGCGCCCGCTCAGGCCACCTTGGGTCTGCCTCCGGGAGAGGCGGCGCCGCCGGCCCTCGAGGCGACAGCCGCTGCTGCTGCTCCCGCGCTCGAACCAGGGGATCTCCGCACCCAAGCCCTTTCGCGAGCGTCGGCCGATCCCGCTACGGCGGCGCTCGTGCTGAGGTTCTGGCTTGGGACCGCGCCCCAGGACGCCCGCGAAGCCGCCACCCGATAGGGTGTCTTGCTTTCCGGCGATGTCTTCGACGTTCCGACGTCGGGGATCGTCGCCCTACGTGAGTGACGTGAGCACGGCTCCTCGGTCCGCCGTGCGAGTGTCGTTCGCTCTCCCGGGAAACCGCCGTCTTCGTACATCTGGTTGGACTCCGACCCTGCATGCGAGACGCGCGTGGGCACTGGTCTTGCTCCAGTGCACTTCCGTGATCACCAACGCGGAGAAGGCGGTTCTATTTCTCCTTTCCCTGGACGAGCAAGCCGCGGCCAACGTTGTGCGCGAGCTCGGTGAGCACGAACTCCGAAAACTGCGCGCGGTCGCGTCGACGATGCGCGAGGTCCCCGCGGGTGCGCTGGACGACACCTTCCGTGACTTTCTGCAGCGCTCGGCGAGCGCGGTGGCGGTTCCCCGCGGAGGGCTGCCGTACTTGCGGCGTCTCTCCGCAGGGGCGCTCGGCGAGCAACGCGCTCGGGAGATTTTCGAGGACGGGGTCACCAGCCCTATCGCGCGCCTCGAGGGGGCCCCTTCGGACGCGGTTGCGGCGCTGCTGGAGAAAGAGCCTCCCCAGCTCGTTGCCGCCGTCCTTGCCCGAATGGACCCGAGCCACGCCGCCAACATTCTCAATGCGATGACCCCGGAGCGCCAAAGCACCGTCGTCAGACATGTCGGCGCGATGACAGAGCTTCCGGCCAAGGTGTTGGAAGACGTCGCGCTCGCACTCGCCAACGAACTTCCCACCTCGGACGCATCGACCCTCGTCAGCGTGGACGGCATCGCCCGAGCTGCGGAGCTCCTCAAAGCGGCCGGACGCGAGGCGTCGACCGCAATCTTGAGCGCCATCGAGGCCAACGACGTCCAGATGGCCGGCGACGTGCGTCAGGCGATGTTCACGTTCGAAGATCTGCGACGGCTCGATTCGAAGGCGATGCGCGAACTTCTCCGCGAGGTGCCCAGCGAGCGGCTGACCACCGCGCTGAAGGGCGTCTCCCAGGAGCTCTTGAATGCGGTCTTCAGTGGTCTCTCCCAACGCGCCGCGGAGCTGCTGCGAGACGATCTGGAGCTACTCGGCAAGGTCAAGAAGTCGGAGCTCGAAACGGCACGCCGCGAAATTGTCGAGGTTGCCCTCCGCCTCGAGTCCGAAGGGCGCATCGATCTCGGGAGGGAAGGCGAGTGAACAAGCCCAAGCCCGGAGCTCTCTTCATCCAAGCGTGGGTGGGTTCGGAAGTGTCCAGCTCCGCGCGGAGGCCGTCTTGGATCGCCCGCAGGATGTCCAGTCGCCCGCCGGTGCCCAGCGTGACCCCGGCGCCGTCGATTCCTCCGGTGGTCGAGCCCCTGGAACAACCGCCGCCGGTCTTCACCTTGCCGGAGCCGCCTCCTCCTGCGGCCATCGAGATCGCCACGGCAATAGCTTTGGCTCAAGTGTCCGACGAGAACGCCGCGCTCCGCGCGCAGATCACGGAGATGGCGGCGACGATGGCGCGGCTACACAGCGAAGTCTTGGCCGCAAGCGAGGGAGAGCTCGTGAAGCTCGCGCTGACGATCGCGGAGCGCGTCGTCGGACGCGAGTTGGAGACGGACCCCGCCCTGGTTGTCGTCTGGGCACGGGAAGCCATCGAGTCGCTCGCCGCGAAGGACGGCGTGGTGATCGCGGTCGCACGCGACGTCCGTGACGAGGTCCCGGCTGGAGCGTGGAGCGGGGTCGGCGTGGAGCACCGGGTGCAAACCGATGCGTTGCTCGAGCGTCGCGCCGTCGAGGTCCGGACGCCCGAGGGAACTGTCTCGACCGGAGCAGATGCGAGGCTCGAAGCCGTCGCACGGGCTCTGGGCTTGGGAGAAACTTGAGCTCCGCTCCCCCGCTTCGCGTCGACCTCGGGGCCCATATCCTGCGGGCCCGCACGGCCTCCGGACCGAGCGCCGAAGGTCAGGTACGCGAAGTCATCGGGGTCCTGGTCGAAGTCGAGGGGCTCGCCGCGCCGATTGGAGCCCAGCTCGAAGTGCGCTCGCACGAGCCTCGGTTGCTGCTCGAAGTCATCGGGTTTCGTCAAGGACGACTGCTTACCGCGCCGCTCGGCCCCACCACGGGGATCGTCCCTGGGGCGCGCGTACGCGTGAGCCCGCAGGCAAATTCGGTTGCGGTAGGCGATGCCCTCCTCGGGCGCGTGATCGACGCGTTTGGGCATCCGCTCGACGGTCTGCCCGTACCGGAGCTCAGCGCAGCCGTCCCTTTGCACGCCACGCCTCCGTCGCCGTTTACACGCCGTCCGGTCAACCAGGCGCTCGAGACCAGGGTGCGCGTCATCGACGCGCTATTGCCCCTCGGGCGCGGGCAGCGCGTGGGTCTGTTCGCGGGCACAGGCGTGGGCAAAAGCACACTCCTCGGGATGCTGTGCCGTCACAGCAACGCCGATGTGATTGTCGTCGGTCTCGTCGGCGAACGAGGTCGCGAGGTGGGCGACTTCGTCCGCGGAGTGCTCGGAAAGCAGGGACTCGCCCGTTCGGTGGTGGTGGCGGCTACGGGCGACATGCCTCCGCTCGTCCGGGCCCGCGGTGCGGTCCGCGCAACGGCAATCGCCGAATATTTCCGGGCGCAAGGCAAATCGGTCCTCCTCTTGATGGACTCCGTTACGCGATACGCGATGGCGTTGCGGGAAGCGTCGCTCGCCGCCGGAGAGCCGCCCCTCACGAAAGGGTACACGCCCACCGTGTTTGCAGCGCTGCCATCGCTCCTCGAGCGCGCCGGAAACGATGCCGGGGCCGGTTCGATTACCGCCGTCTACACAGTGCTCGTCGAAGGCGACGACCTTTCCGATCCCATCGCCGACGCGGTCCGCGGCATTCTGGATGGACACATCGTCTTGTCGCGGCGGCAAGCGGACCGAGGGCTCTTTCCGGCAATCGACGTTTTGCGCAGCGTATCGCGTGTCATTCACGACATTGCGACGCCGGACCACGTCGACGCTGCGGCGCGGGTGCGGGATTCGCTCTCGACCTTCGCCGAAGCGGCGGACCTTATCCAGATTGGAGCGTACGTCTCGGGGAGCGATCCCCGGGTCGATGCCGCCCGCGAGGCGATGCCTCGCATCGAGGCACTGATTCGCCAAAAGCCCGAGGAAGCCGTCTCGCGCGCCTCGGCGCTCAGCTCATTGCGCGGGGCAATCGGAGGAAAGTCGTGAGCGCGAGATTGCGTCGAGTGGAACGGCTCGTGGGGTTGGGGGAAGACGCCGTGAAGGCGGCGCGAGCGAGCGCTGCCACTGCGGCCCGTGCGGTGGCCGAAGCGCGGCGTGAGGCGGAACGAGAAGAAAACGCCTGGTCGGAGGCGGCGCAGCATTTCGGGACCCGGGTGACCTTTGCATCGGACCTCGACGAACAGGCGGCGCATCTGCGCACCCTGCGGCTTCGCGCGGACGGCTCCGCACGCCAGCTCGACCGAGCGCTCGCGGAAGAGAGACGTTGCGCGGCGGCCGTCGTGAAGGCCGCAATGGAGCATCGAAAACTGGAGCTCTGGCGCGACCGCATTGTCTCGGGGGAGCGCGAAGAGGCCAGTCGACAGGAGCAACGCAGCACCGACGAGCTCGCGGCCCGCGGGGCGAGGGCGAAGCTGTGAGCGCCACGCTGTTCGTTCTCCCGGCGACCACCGGGGTACAGGCCGAAGCTTCGAACTCCGCCCCCAAGGGGACTCCCCCGGCAGACCCGAACGCGGGGTCCACCGACTTCGCCTCGCTTCTGAGCGGCGTCACGGCTGCAGCATCGGAGCCGCGACACGCGTCCCCTCCGGTCGGTGCAGGTATCGAGCGCGCCGTCACCGTCGACGGGATCGACCACCCCGTCGCGGTTTCGACGGGCGGGTCGTCGGCCCATACGAGCCGGACCTCGCGCCGAAACGAAGAGCGCGATCGAGTCGGGTCACGCGCCGATTCCCCGTTTGCGCCGTGGGCTGGGTCCCCGACTCCTCTTGCGGCTCCGAACTGGTCGAGCGCCAGTCTCGAGAGCGACAGCCAGGGATCGGGCGACCGACGGCCGGCCGGTGCCGTTCAAGAAAAGGCCGCTGACCCGCGCGTCGCGGCGAGCTTTGGGGCCTCTCCCGCCAGCGCACCCGTTGCAAGCGGTTCTCTGGCCTCTGCCCCGGAGGCGTCCGAGAACAGCACGGCGCCGGGGACTGTCACCGTGGAGCCGACGCCGCCTGGCGCTCCGGAATCGGTTCCGACTCTTCCCGCGAAAACGATACCAAGCGGCAATCCCAGTACGGCAACGCCTCTCGCCGCCTCCGCGGCCGAATCCACCGCCGCTTTCGCCCCGTCGTCGCAGGGTGGCAGCGGGAACCCCGCGTCCACGTTGTCCGCCTCGTCCAGGTCCAGCTCGACGTCCGCAGAGACGCCCGTGAACACGCCCGCAAAGACGTCCGCGAACACGCCCGCAAAGACGTCCGCA
>CAZVPE010000033.1:11546-35306 GCA_964628155.1 uncultured Polyangiaceae bacterium
GCCCGTGAACACGCCCGCAAAGACGTCCGCGAACACGCCCGCAAAGACGTCCGCAACCACTTCCGCGAACACGTCCGCAGAGACGCCCGCGAACACGTCCGCAAAGACGTCCGCGAACACGCCCGCAAAGACGTCCGCGAACACGTCGGGGAACACGTCCGCAAAGGCGCCCGCGAATACGTCCGCGAACACGTCGGGGAACACGTCCGCAAAGGCGCCCGCGAATACGTCGGCGAATACGTCCCCGAACACGCCCGCGGACGCCCCTTTGCGTCCCTCCTCGATGGCGCCACCAACGGGCGCGGCGCCGAAATCCCCAGTCGCCGGAGAGCCTCCGCGAGGCGCCGATCAGGCGGTGGCGGACCCTGGGAAAGCCGCTGCTGTAGTCAATGCGCTGGGAGCTGTCGCCGCAGTCTCTCCGCAATCCGTCGAAACCAGCACCGCCGCGCTTGCGGTCGACCCAGCCGCGACTGTCGCCGCGTCCCCGTCCCCCCGGCGGGGGACCAAAGTCGATTCCGCGGGGATGAGCTCACGGGTCGTGGTCAATCCTCCCGCCGCCCAGAGCCGTGTTGCCGGCGCCGGGACCATCGCGACCACCGTCGCCATGGATCGGACGGAAGAGGCGTCTGGCCACACGCCCCCGTCGGACGCGGCCGTCGTCACCCACTCGTCGGCTGCGAACCGCCCCGC
Organism: uncultured Polyangiaceae bacterium; assembly: GCA_964628155.1. GTDB lineage: Bacteria > Myxococcota_A > Polyangia > Polyangiales > Polyangiaceae > Palsa-1150. The sequence goes on from CAZVPE010000033.1 coordinate 12,237, forward strand.
GCGGGCCGATCGCGCCCCGGCGAACGCCGACCGCCCAGCGTCCGCGCCGGGCGCGATCCAATCGAAGCCAGACGCTGACCCCCCGACTTCTCTCGACGGCGTTCAGCAGCTGAGTGCCCAGTCGCAAACCCAATGGCAGGCCATGCCAGCCGACCAGACCGGCACCGCCAAAACGGTGACGGTCGTCAGTGAAGCGTCACCAGCCCCTCCCCTGGCGCCTGCGGTCAACGGGGCAAAGCTCCGAGATGCGCTCGCATCCGTCGCCAACCACGCCGTCCTTCGCAGTGAGGCTTCCGGGCAGATCGACGTACCTGAGCTCGGGCGAGTCGCAGTTCGTGCCCATACCAGCGGAGGAACGGTCGACGTCGAGGTGACCGCGGAGGGCTCCGAGGCGCGCGCGACGCTTCGCGGGCACGTCGGCGCAATGACCGCCGACCTTCGCGCGGCCGACGTGCCCGTTGGGCGCTTCACGGTCGACCGCACCGACGCACCTTCGCTCGGTAGTTCCCTCGCATCGTCGACGTCTTCGCGAGACGGCGGCAACAACCCGGGCGGTCATTCTGCGCGCGACAATGGCCCGCAAGCCGACGGCGACAACGGGTCCGAGGCCGTAGAGGTAACCGTGCCTCGCCGGGTCCGGATCGTGCTTTAGCAAGGAAGCAGAGACGAAAGACAAGAGAGCAGGGTGCGCCTTTCATGACCTCTCCAATCAACTCCGCGTCACAATTGTCCAGCGCATCGTCGAGCGCGTCGAGCGCCGCTGCGGCGTCTGCGCCCACGCTCGGGGCAAACGACTTTCTCAAGCTGCTGATGGCGCAGATGCAGAATCAAGACCCTCTTCAGCCTACCGACAGCACCCAGTTCGTCACGCAGCTCGCCCAGTTCTCGCAAGTCCAGCAGTCGGTTGCGCAGTCGACGACCCTTGGAACGATCTCGACACAGCTCCAGGGGATGTCGAACTCGAATGCCTCCGACTTGGTCGGCAAGACGGTCACGATCCAAGGCAACGGCCTACAATGGAACGGGACTTTCGCCACCAGTGCGAGCGTGACGCTCGGCGGTCCCGCGCAGCACGTGAATGTCTCGATCAAGGACTCCCAGGGCAACGTCGTGCGGACGATGCAGCTCGGCGCGGAGCCTGGCGGCACCCTCCCGATCACCTGGGACGGCAAAGACAACTCGGCCCAAGCCGCGACCGTAGGTTCGTACTCGATGAATGTCACGGCTACCGACGCAAACGGCCAGAGTGTGAACGTGTCGCAGGCGGTAACAGGCGTCGTTTCCAAAGTATCGTTCGATCAGGGTTATCCGGCACTCACCCTCAGCTCGGGGGCAGTCGCACCGGTGTCGCAACTCGTGAGCGTCGGCGCTACGCCGGCGACTCCGTAAGCCACGGCTACTAGGAGGTAGTTATGTCGATTCTCAATGCAATGTACGCGGGTGTGTCGGGTCTGGACGCCGAAGGCGAGGCGCTCGGTGTCATCGGCAATAACGTGGCGAACTCGAATACGGTCGGCTTCAAGGAGTCTCGCGCCGTATTCGAGAACGTGATGGGCTCGACGATCGGCGATCCCAACGCGATTGGCGACGGCGTGCGCATGACAAGCACGCAACAGATCTTCGGGCAGGGCAGCATGCTCAACACCGGGCAGCCCACGGACCTCGCGCTCACGGGCGACGGCTTCTTCGTCGTGAACGGAAACGTCGACGGCCAAAACGGCAACTTCTACACCCGCGCCGGCCAGACATCGCTGAACAGCAGCGGCACGCTCGTGAACCCGGACGGCCTGGCGCTTCAGGGCTACGCAACCCTGCCGAGCGGTCAGCTCTCATCGCAGCTCGGTTCGCTCACGCTGCAAACGGCGGCGCTCTCGCCCAAGGCGACCAGCGCGCTGACCGTCACAGCGAACTTGGACGCGACGGCCACCCCGCCTGCCAATTCGTGGGATCCCCAGAACCCGGCGACGACCAGCAATTTTTCGACCACCCTCACCGCCTTCGACTCACTCGGCAACTCGCATCAAGTGAGCGTCTACTTCGAGAACACCGGTTCCAATACTTGGTCGTACCACGAGCTCGCGAACGGTGGAGAAGTGCAAGGCGGCACCTCCGGGCAGAACGTCGAATTCGGCTCGGGCACGATGACGTTCAACTCGAACGGCTCCCTTCAGTCGGTGACGCCCAGCGGCGGTACCGTGACGTTCAACGGCGCCCAGCAGCAAACGATGTCGGTCAACCTCGGGACTCCCGTTGCGAGCGGCGGCACGGGCCTCGACGGGGCCACCCAATTCGGCAGCGCGAGCGACGTCTCGTCGCAGAGTCAGGACGGGTACGCCTCCGGAGACTTGAGCGGCATCAAGATCGGTCAAGACGGTACGGTGAGCGGTACGTACACGAACGGGCAGACGGTCGCCGTGGGTCAGCTCGCGATAGCCAAGTTTGCATCGAACAACGGCCTTGCCCAGGCGGGACAGAACTGCTGGGCCGCGACCAAAGCTTCCGGCGACGCTGCCCTAGGGGTCGCGGGCGCGGGAGGGCGGGGTGCGATTGCCACGGGCTCGCTCGAGCAGTCGAACGTCGACATTGCCTCTCAGTTCGTCGACCTCATCGCCCACCAGCGCGCCTTCCAGGCGAGCTCGAAGACGATCACGACGGCGGACCAAATGCTGCAAGATTTGATGCAGATCAAGCAGTGAGCCCTCCCCGCGGAACGCCATGAGCGAGAGCAAAGACAAGCCGCCCGCGGCCCCACCCCGTGGGGGTGGGCCGTCGGTCATCGGGATGATCCTTCCGGCGCTGTTCGCCGCTGCGGCGGCGTTTGGCGGGGCGAAAGTCGCCGGTGGACATCACGCGAGCGCGGAGGCGCCGGAGCACGCGGCGGGCGCCGAGGCCCCCGGCCCGACTCTGGCACTCGAACCATTCCTTCTCAGTATCGCCGACGTGAACAAGAAGGCACATGCGATGAAGGTCGCCATCGCAATCGAGTTCGACCCCAAAGAGAAAGAAGAGGCGCTGAAGTCTCTGACACCTCGAATTCGCGATGCCGCGCTGGGGCACCTCCGGACCGTGCGCTACGAAGACGCGATCGACCCCGCCGGCGGCGAGAAGATGCGCGCCGACGTACTCGAACACCTCCGGGCGGGGGGAGTATCGACCGCGCTGCACGTGCTGATCACCGATCTCGTGGTCCAATGAGCGACGCTGCGAAGTTGCTGAGGTTCGCGGCCGAAGGGGGTCGCGTCCGGCGAGCCGCGGCAGCGCTCGAGCAAGCCAGCCCTCAACTGGCCTCGGCCCTCAGGCGATCGATGCCGTTTCTGGGCCGACACGGAACACCCGTCGCGCTCTGTTTCGCGCGGGCAATCCCGCTCGGAGAGCTTCTCGGGGACTTGCCTCGTCCCGTGCATGCGACGCATCTCGTGGTCTCGCCGGGCGGTGCGCGCGGGGCCATCATCCTCGACGCCGGCGCCATCGCGATGGTTCTCGACGGTGTCCTCGGTGGCGACGGGTCGGCACCGCCGCAGCTCGACGCCGCCGGGCTCTCTTCGCCGCAGGTCGCTCTCGCGTCGCGCGTGATCGAAGGCGTCGTGCGATCGTTTTCCGAGGTCCTTTCCAAACGCTTCGGGCTCTTGCTCGAAGTCAGCGCCCCCGACGGCGACGACGCGAGTTCCGAGACCGCGCCCATTGTGTGCAGTTTCGAGCTGGGCACGGGTGCCCAGGTTGGCCGCGTGATGCTCCTGGTCGCGAAGGAGGCCATTCTCGGAGGTGCGGAAGACCGTGCCGACACCTCGGCGAATGCCCTCGACCCCCGAGTCGTCCAGGTTTTGGAGCAAGTGGAGCTGGATCTCGTCGCGGAGCTCGCACGAATGAAAATGAGTCTGGGGCATCTCTCGAGCTTGCGGGTCGGAGACACGATCCGACTCGATATCCCAGTCGGTGCTGCGATTAACGTTCGCGCCGACGGGCGGGTCGTCTTGCGCGGACATCCGACGACGAGCTCTGGCCAGATCGCCGTTCGTATCGAGAAGTAGTTCGAGCGCGCTTTCCCAGATCGCCCACGTGTCCGGACTGAGTGTCGCCGGCGTCGGGGAGAGTCTCCTCTTTCCGTTCCTTTGTGCGCCCTCGGTTACGGGCGACCCACACTTGCCGAGCCGTCTTTGCGCTCGGCACGTTCGTTGAAAGGGAAACCGCGCATCCCCATGAGTTCTCCCGAAAAGCCCGAAGTGAATTCGAACGAAGGTGCCATCGCGCGCGCCAGTTCTCTCGATCTCCTCCAAGACGTCGAGGTCGAAATCACGCTCGAAATCGGGCGCCGGCGCCTGCGCATCGCCGACGTGCTGAGGCTAACCAGCGGGCAAACTCTGGAACTGTCCAAGTCCGCCGGCGAACCGCTCGACATCTTCGTCAACGGCCGCCTCCTGGGAAGGGGCGAAGCCATCGTCATGGGCGATCGCTACGGCGTCCGAATTACCGAGATCGTCTCCCCGAATCCGCGGGGCGAGTCGTGACCCAAGCTCGCACCGTCGCCATGGGCGTGGCGCTAGCCGCCACCGTGCTGACGCGGGTGGCGAGCGCGCAGGCGGACGTACCTCGTGACACGTCGGCCACTGCGGATGGTACGACTCCGCTCGCCCTTCGCCCGAGCAAAGCCCTCCAGCTTTCCCAAGATTCGCAGGGTCCTGGTCTGGGGTGGAAAGTCGCGTCGATCGTCGCCATCCTCGGAGGAGCGGCCTTTTATCTGCGCAAGCGCGTTGCGCCGAAGCGTCTCGACGATGCAGGACTCACCATCGTCCGCCGCGCCGCGATCGGTTTGCGCAGCGAGCTTCTCGTCGTGAACGTCGAAGGGCAGCGGCTCCTACTCGGAGTCACGCCAAATTCGATCCAGAATCTCGCCGTCCTCGATGGCGACGTGGCGGCGTCCCCGGTTCCAGGAGAAGTGACGGACGAAGAGCCCTCGGCCTTGGGCGATCGATTCGCCGCGATGCTCAAGGCGGCTGACCCCCGCGAGAGCGGGCGCGGCACCGATTCGTCGCGGCGACCGGAGTCGGGTCGCGAAGCAGCGCGGCCAGCGGCTGAAGCGATTCGTCAGGACTTGCCCGAGGCCGCGAGAGAGGCCGCTCTCGCCGGACAGGCGCGGGGCCTCGCTGGGTTGCGGAGGCGCGGATGATTCCGGACTTGAGCTCGTTGAACGCGCCGGGACTCTCGCCTCAGCTCAAGATTCTCGCTCTTCTCACGATACTGTCGCTTCTTCCGGCCATCGTGCTCACGATGACCTCCTTCACGCGCATCGTCATCGTGCTTGGCTTCGTGAGGCAGGGCATCGGTACCCAACAGACGCCGCCCACCCAAGTGCTCGTGGGGCTCGCCATCTTTCTCACGTGCTTCACGATGGGCCCGGTTTTCTCCACGATCGCCCGCGACGCGTACGAGCCGTACGCCGCGGGGACGATAACCGACTCCCAGGCTCTCGAGCGGGCCAGCGCTCCGCTTCGGTCGTTCATGCTCCATCAGACGCGCGAGGCCGACCTCGCCCTCTTTTACTCTGCGACGCGGGCTCCCCTGCCCAAGACGGAAGAAGACGTTCCGCTGCGCGTTGCGGCGCCGGCGTTCGTCGTGAGCGAGCTGACGACCGCGTTCCAGATGGGAGTTCTCGTGCTTCTTCCCTTTCTGGTGATCGACCTCGCCGTCTCTTCGATTCTCATGTCGCTGGGAATGATGATGGTCCCGCCGACCACCATCAGCCTACCCGTCAAACTCCTGCTCTTCGTCGTCGCCGACGGTTGGCACCTGCTCGTCGGGTCATTGTTGCGGAGCTTCGGGTGAATCCGGACGAGGCGGTTGCCCTCGTGGCCGGCCTCCTACGAACGACCCTGTTCGTGACCGGGCCGCTCCTCGCCGTCGCCGTGATGGCGGGCGTCATCGTGGGCATCGTCCAAACGGCGACGCAGGTAAATGAGGCGAGCATCAGCTTCGTCGTCAAGGTCGTCGCCGTCGTAACCGTGGCAGCCGCCATCGGGTCGCAACTGGCCACCTACGTGCTGGACTACACGCGGGCAAGCTTGGACGCGATCGGGAACGTCGTGCACTGATGGTCCTCGAGCGGCTCATCGTCGAGAGCGCCGCGCTCTTTTCGCTCTCCGCCAGTCGCATCGCCGGCTTCGTGCTCATCTCGCCATTCCCGGGCCAAAACGTGAGCAGGACCCAACGCGCCACCCTCGTGGTCGTGCTGGCTTGGGTCACGATGTCCTTCGCGCCCCACGCCTCGGTCCCCAAGGAGCTCGGACTGCAACTCGTCGGACAGGCTGCACTCGAGCTCGGGTGCGGGCTGGTCGTCGGTGTCGCATTTCACTTCGTGTTTGCGGCCGCGGACGTCCTCGGGGCGGTGCTCGGCCAAATGACCGGCCTTTCGTCTCCGTCGGTCCTCAATCCGACCTTGGACGCGCCCGAAACGGCAATTGGTCGAATCGTGGGCCTGTGCGCCATGCTCTTGGTCATCTCGGCCGGCGTGCACCGCATCGCCCTAGGCGGTCTGCTCGAGTCGTTCCGGACGCTTCCCGTCGGGAGCGCGGCCGTTCTCGGTGCCCCCGTGATGCGCTTTGTCGATCTGGGTGCGGATGCATTCGTCGTGGGCGTGCGCCTCGCGAGTCCAATCGTGGGCGTGGCGTTGCTCGTTCAGCTCGCGCTCGCGATGGTGTCGCGCGCCGCCCCGTCCGTCCAGATCTTCAGCGTCGGCTTCGGCGTCCTGTTCGGGAGCGGGATGCTGAGCCTGCTCGCCTGCTTCGGCGATCTCGCCGCCGGACTGAACGCCCACTTCGCATCGCTCGCTCCGTTCATCGAAGAGGCGATCGGCGCAATGCGGAAATGAGTTCTGAAGAGGGCGAGAGACAGTTCGACCCGACGCCGAACAGGCGCGAAGAATTTCGCAAGCAAGGACGCTTCGCGCGCGCGCGCGATGCGGCCGGCGTCGCCTCCTTGATGAGCGTGGTCGGCGCGCTGCTCGGCTCTCGCGCAGCCATCGGCAAGGCTCTCGACCGGCTCTTTGCGGCATCGTTCGGGAACATCGTCGCCCTTTCTCACGGTGCCCCCGGAGACGTCTTCCGATTCGCCGGTGAGGCTCTTCTTACGATCGCCGGTCCGGCCTCTCTCGCCGCGTGCGTTGCGGCCTCGGTGGCGGGTCTCGCGCAGACCGGTTTGCGGTTGAACCTCGACGCGGTCTCGTTCAAACCCGAGCGGCTGGACCCCATCGGCCGCCTGAAGCAGATAGCCTCGCCCAAACAAGCAATCGTTGAAATGCTCATGAGCATTCTGCGCGTCGGACTCGTGGGCTACGTGGCCTACCGCGCCGCCCTCATCGAATTGCCGCAACTGCTCGAACTGGCGCGGACATCGGTGGATGTCGCGATCCCGCGCATCGTCAGCGCGATAGTTCACATCGTACTCGACGCAGGGGGGGTCCTCGCAGGCATTGCCGCCATCGACTACACGCAGAGCCGACTTCGCATCTCCAAAGAGATGAAGATGACGCGACAAGAACTGATGGAGGACATGCGCCAGAACGAGGGCGACCCGAAAACAAAGGCGCGCATAAGAGGGCGAGCGCGCGCTCTGGCGAAGAAGCGAGCGCTCCAGAACGTCAAGAAGGCCGATGTCGTCGTCACGAATCCGACGCACGTGGCGGTCGCTCTCCGCTATGACGCCAAGGACCCCGCACCCGTGGTGCTCGCCAAAGGTCACGACGACGTGGCCCTGCGAATACGGGACGAAGCGCGCAAATTCGGAATTCCCATCTTGGAAAACCGGCGCCTGGCGCGCGCTCTGGACGCCGAGGTTGCGGTGGGCCACCCGATTCCAGTCGCCCACTTCGCGGCCGTCGCGCGCGTTCTGGCGTTCGTGTTCAAGCTCCGCGGCGGACGCAAACGCGGCACGCCGCGTGCGTAGTGCGACCGCGTGGCGGCGGAAGTATTCGTAGCACCCAAGGGTCGCAAGTGGGACGCGGTCGTGCCGCTCGGCATCATCGGCGTGGTGCTGATGATGGTGCTGCCGCTGCCGCCGCAGCTCCTGGACCTGTTGCTCGCGTTCTCGCTGGCACTCGCGGTCGGCGTGTTCTTGACGGCGCTCTTCATCGAGGAGGCCCTCGAGTTCAGCGCGTTTCCCGCGTTCGTTTTGATTGCGACGCTCCTGCGCCTCAGTCTGAACGTGGCGACGACCCGCCTGATTCTTCTGCATGGCGGTGAGGGGCAGGGCTCGGCGGGCTCGGTCGTAGAGGCTTTCGGCCGCTTCGTCGTGGAGGGCAACGTCCTCGTCGGGCTCGTGGTCTTTCTCATTCTTACGGTCATCAACTTCGTCGTGGTGACCAAGGGCGCCGGTCGCGTGGCCGAAGTCGCCGCGCGCTTCACGCTCGACGCGATGCCCGGGAAGCAGATGGCCATCGACGCGGACCTCTCGTCCGGAGCCATCACCAGCGATCAAGCGCGCACGCGCCGCAAAAGGCTGGAGCGCGAAGCCGACTTCTACGGCGCCATGGACGGCGCGAGCAAGTTCGTTCAAGGCGATGCGATCGCCGGTCTGCTCATCACGGGGATCAACCTCACGGGGGGATTGATCCTCGGGGTGATGCGCGGGATGGACCTGGCGAAGGCCGCCGAGACGTTCTCCGTGCTGACCGTAGGAGACGCGCTCGTGTCGCAGCTTCCGGCGCTGCTCGTTTCAGCCGCATCCGGCATCGTGGTGACCCGAAGTGCGACCGGCGACCAGATCGGGCGCGCGTTCGCGCAGCAGCTTTTGGCCAGGCGTCGACCGGTCGTCATGACCGCCGGAATTCTGACGCTGCTCGGATTGATGCCGGGGATGCCGCTCCTCCCGTGCTGGGCGCTGGCGGGTGGGCTCGTGCTCTTGGCGCGGCGGGCGTCGAAGGTGACGGAGGACGCGGCGGTGGCGAAGGGTGCGACCGACGCGGCGGCCGAAAAAAAGCGCAACCCCGCCGACGACGTGGACGGGGCGCTCGCCCTCGACTTGCTCGCTCTCGAAGTCGGCTACGAGCTTGTCGCCACTGTGGATGCGAGCCGCGGCGGCACGCTGCTCGATCGGATGGCCGTCTTGAGGCAGCAGGTGGCCCGGGACCTCGGCATCGTCGTGCCACCGGTGCACGTCAGCGACAACCTTCAGCTTCCGCCGGGTGCGTACCGCGTCCTCGTAATGGGCAACGAGATCGGATCCGGCCAGTGCAAGGCGGGGCGGCTCCTTGCGATCGAACCCACGGGCGGTTCCTCCCCGCTCGAAGGAGAGCGCACCGTCGACCCGACTTTCGGCATGCCGGCGAGATGGATCGCCCAGCGCGACAAAGAGCTCGCGGAGGCGCTGGGGTACACCGTGGTCGACCACGCCACCATCATCGCGACTCACCTCGGTGAGTTGCTACGCACCAATTCGCACAAGCTTCTCGGTCGCCAAGAGGTGCAGCACCTGCTCGACCTGTTGGCGCGGACCGCGCCGAAGCTGGTCGACGACGTGGTTCCGAATTTGCTCTCACTGGGAGACGTGGTTCGTGTCATGCGCAACTTGGTCCGCGAAGGGGTTTCGGTCCGCGACACGCGGACGATTCTCGAATCGCTCGCTGAGCTTTCCGCGCAGACCAAAGACCCCGAGCAGCTCACCGAGCTCGTACGCGAGCGCCTCGGCGCCCACATCACGTCGCGCCTCCGGGGAACCGACGGGTCCGTCACGGCATTGGCGCTCGACCCCCGTCTCGAGGAAGTCCTTCGACGCTCGCTGCGCGACATCGCCTCCGGCGCTGGCGGCGCCCTCGACCCCGAGGTCCTCCGCGCGCTGACCGCAAACGCCGAGAAGGCGATAGCCAAGGCCTCTGCGACGGCGATTCCGTGCATCATCTCGCCGCCGGACCTGCGCCGCTATGTGCGCGCCATCTTCGAGCGAAAACTTCCCAACGTCACCGTCGCCTCGTTCCGCGAGGTCGACCCAACTGTGCCGCTCCGAATCGTCGAGCGGTTGTCCGTCCAATAGTTCGCGATAGCGAGAAGTAAAGGAGTCGAAGCATGAGCCCCCAGCTCTTCCGTGGTCGAAACGTCGTGGAGGCGCGCCGCGCCGCCCTCGAACAACTCGGCCCCGAGGCCGTCGTGCTGACCACGCGGTCGGTCACGCGCAATGGTATCGGTGGTTGGTTCGGTGCCTCCGACGTGGAGCTCGCGGCCACGCTTCCCGAGACTCCTCATGACGCACGTCCGGCGGCCGATCCGCCTGCGCACTTCGCGCCCGGCGCGTACTTGACGGGGACCGCAGCAAAGTCGGTATCGGACGTCGCGGCGTTGCGAGCCGAGCTCAAAGGCGACCTTCGCTCGCTGAAGTCGATGCTGGCGAAGTCCGGGGACTCCGCGGAGCTGGCCGCCGAGATCGCGCAGCTTCGCGAGCTCGTCGAAACGATCGCTGGGACCAAACCAGGGCGCGACAGGGCAGCGGCGGACCTTCGGTCCTTCGGCATCGAAGGGCCCGTCGTTCAGGCCATCGCCCGCGCGCTCAAGGGCAAGGACTATGGCGACGCGGCGCTTCGCGAAGAGCTCGCCCGCATCATTCAAACCGCGGCGTGGCCACTCGAGGCGGAGCCCACCCTGATCGCGGTCATCGGCCCGAGCGGCGTCGGAAAGACAACGACCGCGGCGAAGCTCGCGGCGCGCGCACGCATGGACGGGAGGACGGTCACACTCGTGGGGTGCGATTCGTTCCGCGTCGGCGCCATCGAGCAGCTGGCCTGCTACGCGGACCTGATGGGTGCCGAGCTGACCACGGCACAGACTTCGGACGAGCTTCGCTCGATCGTCGATGGCGCGCGGACCGACGTCGTCATCGTCGACACGTCGGGACGGCCGCCCACCGCCGACGGGGTGGAGATCGCGCTCGCCCCCCGTCGTTCTACCCAGCGGACCGCGCGAAAACGTCATGTCCTGCTCTGCGTACCGGCGACACTGCGCGCCAACGACGCCGCGCGGATATCGCGTCGATACGGGGCACTGACCCCCACGGCGATGGTCATCACGAAGATCGACGAAACCGACTCTCCGGCGGGCATCGTGCACGCGAGCTGGGCGTCGAAGCTGCCTGTCTCCGTCATGTGCTTCGGTCAGCGAGTCCCCGAGGACGTCGCGCCGGCTACGGTCCAAGCCCTTGTCGATTACGTCGCACCGCGGAGCGCAGCATGACAATGGCCGTCATCGCCGAAGCCGAGTCGCGCGCTCGTCGCTCGATGAACCGCACCGAGTACGAGCGCTTCTTGCCGCTCGTGCGACGCACGGCCATGCGTCTCGCGCGGCGCGTCCCCGCGACGATCACGGTGGCCGACCTGGTCGGTTACGGGTGGGTGGGTCTCATGGAGGCCTACCATCGCGCGGCGAACATGCCGGAAGAAGAGTTCGAGGCGTACGCGCTCTACCGCGTCCGAGGCGCGATGCTCGACTATCTGCGGAGCCTCGATCCGGCGACGCGTGACCTCCGCAAGGCGTCGAAGCGCGTGGCACATTCGATCCGTGGACTATCGCAGAAGCTTGGCCGAGAGCCGGAGGAGGAAGAGATCGCCGAGTCGATGGGGATGCAGCTGCGCGGGTATCGCGAACTCCTCGAGAAGATCGCTGCGGCGGGCATGGCGCGTCTCGAACTACTCGACCTCGATGACGTCGAGGTGGAGAGCGCAGGCGAAACGATCGACGACACGGTAGCGAAGCGCCGCCTCGCCGACGCGGTGGCCATCGCGATGGACACTCTTCCACCGAAGCTCTTGCAGGTCCTCGCGCTCTACTACCAGGAGGGTTGCACGCTGCGGCAGATTGGCGCGGTGCTCGGGGTCGGTGAATCGCGCGTCTCGCAGCTCCATACGGAAGCCATTCACCGCCTTCGCGCAGCGGTCGGGAAGGAATAACGTGTCGGACGGCATCTACGTCGCCCTGAGCGGGGCCATCGCTCAGACGATGAATCTCGACGCCACCGCGGCGAACCTCGCGAACGCCAACACCGACGGCTATCAGCGCGTGCGTCCGGTATTTCGGGAGGAACTGGCGCGTGCGGGCGCCGCCCAGCCGGGATCGCACTATTCTTCTCTCTACGGGACTGCCCTCGACACGACCCGGGGCGGTCTTCGTCCGACCGGGAACCCTCTCGATTTCGCCATGCCGGAAGGGACGTATCTAGCCGTCTCGACGTCACGGGGGGAATGCTATACGCGTGCGGCGTCCTTGCGAGTCGGTCCGGACGCGGTGTTGCGTACTGCCCAGGGCGATGCCGTGGTCGGGGAAGACGGCAAAGACATAAAGCTTGCTGGCACCGCCAGCGCTGTTCGAATCGACGACTCGGGGCAGGTCTGGCAGGGCGGAGACGTGAGTGGCCGCGTGAAGCTCGTGACATTCGCGCAACCGTCGAGTCTCGCCCACGCCGGGGGACCGCTCTTGCAAGCCACGCCTGCGGCGGGCGCGGTAACCCCGTCGCGCGGCCCCCTCCAGATCGGTCAGATCGAAGAGTCGAACGCGAACATGGTCAGCGCGATGACCGACCTGGTCTCGACCACGCGCAACTTCGAAGCGCTCCAGAGGGTCATCGACATCTTCCGCGACGTCGATCAAAAAGTCGTCACGACCGTTCCGGATGCCGAGCAATGAATCCGCTGCGCCGCGATACCCCGTGCGCACCGCCCGACCCGACGCGGGTCACGGTGGACGACTTGGGTCGCATCGGTGCGCTGCAGTCACTCCTTTCGACGCTCAACGATCCGCGGGCCGGTGCCGACGTACTCGCGCGCCATATCGCTGCGGTTCCCGTGCTCAAGGCGCGCGTGGAGGGCCGCTTCAAGCAACGCCATCCAGACTTCAAGAGGCACGGCCTCGAGCAGCAAATTGCTCTTCTCGGAAACCGAGTTCTCGAGGGGATTCTCCTCGAAGTCCTCGAGGACCTCGTCATGCTGCACAGCGACGTGGAGCCCTCCAAACGGTACGCGTTCTAGCCGAGCGCGCGTCCTGGGCCGATTCCCATTCCGGCCCGAGCGTTGCTTGTTGATACAGCATGCGGATCGGCGCTGAATCGCTTGCCGTCGCACGGCCTCCCGTGCGCGAGGTGCAGGCGCAGCGCACTCCGGCCTCCATGGGGGAGATTCGGGCCGCGCTCGGGCGTGCCCTCGAAGCCGCGACAGGCCGCCGACCGAACGGGCGAACCGTCGACGTCTTGGCTGCGCAGGTATCGCTCGAGACCGCGCACGGGCAGTCGATGTTCAATTACAACTTCGGAGGCATCAAAGGGGCGAGCCAGCAGGGCCAGACCGCCAATTATATGACGCGCGAGGTTCTCGGCGGTCATGAAGTCCGACTTCAGCAGGGCTTCCGCGCATATGGATCGCTCGACGAGGGCGCTCGCGATTACATCTCCGTGCTCAGCGCACGGTTTCCGCAGGCCTATGCCCAAGCGGCGTCGGGCAATGTCGACGGGTTCGCGCACGCGCTCAAGCAATCTCATTACTTCACGGCATCCGAAGACCAATACGCGGCGGGCCTGCGCGCCGCAGCGGGCCAGTCCACACAAAACCCCGCTCCGGCGGCCATTGCGCCCGTTCCCATGGGGCTGGCCACGTCGGCCGAGCTGTCGCGCGTGCTCGACGCCATCGCCTCGACCGCTGCGCAGATCGCCGACCCGACCCCGAAAGAATGACCAAGGACTAAAGGGTCGCCGGAAGCCGCCGTTCCCTACTCATGATGATGCCGGCGTAATCACCCGGCTCGAACCCGACGCCACGAAGGCGTCGAGCAACCTCCAAGAAGGAGTTACTGCCATGTCTATCTATCTGCAAACGAACGTTTCCTCCATGGTCGCCGAGGGAAACTTCAACCAAAACCAGAAGGCCATTCAAAACAGCTTCACGCAGCTGTCGAGCGGCTACCGGATCAACAGCGCTGCGGACGACGCAGGTATGCTCGGTATGTCGAAGGTTCTGAACAGCCAGGTCGAGTCCTACACCGTCGCCGCTCGTAACACCTCGGACGCCTCCAGCATGGTGCAAACGGCTGACGGTTCCGCGGGTCAGATCTCCGACCTCTTGACGCGCATGCGCGCGCTGGCCGTCGAGGCGCAGAGCGGCTCTTCGAGCGCGGCCGACGTCGCCAACATGGGAACCGAGTTCACGGCGGACCTCAGCGAAATCGACCGCGTTGCGGGCGACACCACCTTCAACGGCACGGCCCTGCTCGCAGGCGCCGCGACCACCGTGAACTTCCAAGTCGGCATCAACGGCGGCGCGGCCGACCAGATCTCCGTCGGCTTCGGCGGTTTGGACTCGACGGGCCTGGGCGTCAACGGCCAGACCGTCAACTCCGCCAACATCTTGACGACTCTCGACACCGCCATGTCGACGCTCAATACCGCGCGCGCGGCCTTCGGTTCGACGATGAACCGCCTCACGTACGCGTCGAATCAGATTCAGTCCACGTCGACCAACCTGGCGTCCGCTCTCAGCAACATCCAGGACGTCGACGTTGCTGCCGAGAGCTCGGACCTCGCTCGCGAGCAAGTTCTCGCACAAGCGGGTGCCTCGGTTCTCTCGCAGGCGAATCAGTCGCCCCAGCTCGCGCTCAAGCTCCTCCAATAACGATCGAACATCGGTCTGACCGCCGCGCGCCGTCGCTATCGAAGCGACGACGCGCGGCACGCTTTTGGCTTCTCAGTTCAAACGACGGCTCAATAGGGCATCGAGCCCAAACGAGACAAAGTCATGGCCAACGCAGTAAATCTCGCAGCTCTCGGCTTGGGCGGCATCGATACGACCAGCCTGGTCAGCACCCTGGTCTCGATCGAAGAGCAGCCGATGAATCAGCTCACGACGCAGCAACAGAACATTCAATCTGCCCAGACCACGATTTCGAGCTTCTCGAGCGCGATGTCCGCTCTGTCGAACGCCGCTCAAACACTCTCTGACCCATCGACCTTCTCGGCGATGTCGGCCACGTCGAGCGACTCGTCCTTAGTTGCCACGGCGTCGGCGACCGCCCCCGCCGGGCAGTGGAGCGTTTCGGTGTCGTCGATCGCGCAGTCGCAACGAACGCTCTCGAGCGGCTTCGCCTCGAGCACCGTGCCGCTCGGACTGAGCGGCAACTTAGGCATTTCGATCGGCGGCGGCGCCACGCAGAACATTTCGATCTCGCCGACCAGCTCCCTCTCCGACATTTCGAACGAAATTGCATCCTCGGGACTACGCCTGCAGTCGTCACTCATGTACGACGGTTCGAACTACCACTTGCTCGTCTCGGGCCTCGACACGGGGAAAGACAACGCGATCACCTTCGACGAGTCGGGCATGGCGGGTTCGCAATCGTTGGCGCTCTCCGTCGCATCGAATACGATTCAGCAAGCTCAAAATGCCAACTTGACTGTCGGCGGAATTGCCGTGACGAGCGCAACCAACCAGATTGCGAACGCGATACCCGGCGTGACGCTGGCCGTCACCCAACCCACGACGAGCCCCGCGACGATTCAAGTCAACGCCAGCACGACGACGATGGAGCAGAACGTACAAGCGTTCGTGACGGCGTACAACGCGGTCGTCAGCGCGGGTCATGCCGACGCCGGCTACGGGTCGCAGACCGCGTCCAACCCGGTCCTTCAAGGGGACCAGGCGATCCGATCGTCACTCAACCAGCTCGGATCGCTCGTCGGCGAGGCCGTGCCAGGTGCGTCCGGGGCGTACGCCACGCTTGGCAGCGTTGGGGTATCGCTCAACACGGATGGCACCTTGTCTCTGGACACGACCGCCCTGACCTCCGCGCTCGCCGCGGACCCGGCGTCGGTACAGCGCCTCTTCGTGACGGATTCGTCGAACGGGTCGCAAGGCGTGATGGGCGCCGTCACGTCGATGGTCGAGCTGATGACGACCGGCTCGTCGTCTCCGGTCCAGGCCGAGCTGAACGGTTTTTCGAGTCGGAACACCGACCTGAGCAACCATATTGCGAGTATGCAGCTACAAGCCACCACGTACCAAAATCAGCTCAAGAACACATTCGCGAAAATGAACGCGACGCTCGCCACCTACAAGACGATGGCGGCGCAGTTCAACGCCAACTCGGGCAACAGCAGCAGCGGCAGTTCCACCAATAGCGTTTTGTAAGACCTGAGGGATTCCATGAACCTGCCGACACAAACCGCTCTCGCGCGCTACGGCGCCGTCAAGGTGACCACCGCGAGTCCCGGACAGATCTTGGTCATGCTCTACGACGGCCTGTTGCGGTTCTTGCGGGAGGCCCAAGCCGCTATCGTAGCGAAAGAATGTGCAAAGTCCGGGGAGCGAATCGGCCGATCGCTGGCGATTCTAGATCAGCTTCTCATCGGGCTCGACCCGAAGCACGCGCCGGAGCTCTGCGAAAGACTCCAGTCGCTGTACGTCTTCTGCATCCAGCGCCTGGTGCGCGCAAATGTCGAGCGAAATGCCGATATGGTGGGAGACGTGGTGAGGGTGCTGTCGCCGCTTCGAGACGCGTGGTCTACGGCGGTCCTCGAACTCGCATCAAGTCCGCGGTGAGCAAACCGACAATTACGCTTTGCATGATTGCGCGCGACGAGGAGGCGATGTTGGGCGCATGTCTCGCGTCCGCGCGCGCGGGTGTGACGGACATGGTCGTCGTGGATACGGGAAGCCGCGACCGAACGAAACAGGTGGCGGCCGACGCGGGCGCCCGTGTCTTCGACTTCGCGTGGTGCGACGACTTCGCCGCCGCGCGCAACGAAGCGCTCCGGCACGCGCGCGGGGCTTGGGTGCTGATACTGGACGCCGACGAGCGGCTGGCCCCCGGTTGCGCCGTTCGATTGCCAGGAGCCGTCGCCGGCGCGAGATTCGACTGCGGAATGCTCCGGCTTCACGACGCCGCCCGTATCGATTCCTCGCTCGAGGACGTTGTCTCCGGTCGCGAGCGCGCGGCCGAAGCGCAGCTTGTACCGCGCCTCCTCCGCCGTACCGACGGACTCCTATACGTCGACGCGATTCATGAAAACGTCATGCCGTGGCTCCGCCGTCGGGGAATGAAGGTCGGTGGCGTCGACGTGGACATCGTGCACCTGGGTGCGACAGCGGAAGTGGTCGGGGCAAAAGCGAAGATCGGTCGCAACGTGCGGCTCCTGAAAGCACGCGTTGAACGCGACCCGGGCGACCTCGCGGCGTGCGGTTATCTCGCGCACGACTTCATGCGCGCCGGGGCCGTGGAAGAAGCGTTTTCCTTGGTGGAGCGAGCATGGCCCTACGTTTCGCGAGGCCAGGATGCCAAGGGGAAAGCACCGATTCATCGCCTCGCCACCGTCCGGGCTTTCCTCTTGATTCAGCGGGGTCGATTTCACGAAGCTCGCGCGACGGTGGGCGTGGCTAAAGAGCTCGAAGGAAATAGCCCGGACTTGGCATTTCTTTCGGCGCGATCCTCGGAGTCCGAGGCGCAGCTCGCTGCCGATCCTTCGGAGCGTCGCGATCGGCTACTGGCAGCTCGGGGCGGGTACGAAGAATGCCTTGGCTTTGGAGATCGGATTTTCGCGCAGTCGTTCGTCCTCGGGGCGAGTTCGTGGTACGGCGCCATCCGTCTCGGCACTGTCGAACTCTTGCTCGATCGTCCTGCCGAAGCCCTGCGTGCGTTCGACGCGGCTTTGAGAATGAGGTCGGGTGAGCGCGAGGCCCGCTTGGGACGGGCCGAAGCCCAGATACAGCTCGGAGAGGCCGCGGTCGCCCTCCAAGGCATCGAAGGGTTGCTCGATGATTCATCACCTGATTCATGGGCGCTTGCTGCCTCCGCTGTAAGCGTGTTGCGCCTACTCGACGACGCGCGTCTCTTCTCGACGCGAGCCGTTGCGCTCGCCGACAAGAGTTTCATCGCGCCCCATAGGCGCGCGAGGCTGCGCGAGCTCATTGCCTCCTTGCGTGACCGCGAGACCGAAACCATGAGTCAAGGTTGACCAAAGTAGGGTCATGCTCGACTCAATGGATGTTGCCCGCTTTTTTCGTTATTTACTGGGGTGCTTCGGACCCGCTATCGATCCACAAGAAGTGCAACTATCGAGAATCATGCAATGGTACGCCGGCTGCAATAAGCTGCAGCTTGCTTCCCACTCGCAAAGGAGTCCCGCGCGATGAGTGAGCCCGCGACAGCCGAAGTCCTACTGCCGGTGCCAAACACCAACGTGCACGTTCTCCGTCCCACCCTCCGTCCGACCAGCCGTGGCAAGATCATCGGGCACAATCCGGCCATGCGTCGGGTGCTCGAAACCATTCAACGCGTCGCTAGCTCTTCGTGCACCGTCCTCGTGACCGGCGAAAGCGGCACCGGCAAGGAGCTGGTCGTCGCCGCGCTACACGACGCGAGTCCCCGAAGCGGAAAGCCTCTCGTGACGGTTAATTGCGGCGCCATCCCCGAGAACCTCATCGAGAGTGAGCTCTTCGGGCATGCCCGAGGCGCCTTCACGGGTGCCCATGCCACGCGCCAAGGGCACGTTGCCGCAGCCGAGGGGGGAACGCTGTTTCTCGACGAGGTCGGGGAGCTTCCGCTTCAAGTACAAGTGAAACTCCTTCGGTTGTTGCAGCAACGCGAATACTCGGTGGTCGGTGATTCGCGCGTCGTGAAGAGCGATGTGCGCATCGTCGCGGCGACGAACCGCGATCTCGAAGTGGAGGTAGAGGCAAGGCGATTTCGGGAAGACCTCTTCTACCGCCTCAATGTCATTCACATCGTCTTGCCGGCTCTGCGCGACCGCCCCGAGGACATCGAGCCCCTCGCGAAGCACTTCCTGAACTCCAGCGTGGCTCGTACCGGACGGCTCGATATCGTCGGGTTCTCGCCGGACGCGCTCGCGTTCTTGCGCGCGCACTCCTGGCCCGGAAACGTTCGGTCGCTCGAGAACACGATCGAGCGAGCAGTGCTTCTCACGGCGGGGCCCCTCGTCACTGGCGATGATCTACCCGAGCGCATTCGGCAATCGTCCGCGACGATGCCCGCCGCGAAGGCTGCCCCCTCGTCCGCGCCTTTGCCCGACAGCGGCATCGACCTCCGGGCGGTGGTCGAAATGTACGAGAATCGACTCATCGTGCAGGCACTGGAGCGCACGGGTCGAAACAAGAATCGCGCGGCCCAGCTTCTTGGCCTAAACCGGACCACGTTGGTCGAGATGCTCAAGCGTAAGGGGCTGTAGCTGTCGTCTCTACTGATCCGCTGAAGCAAGGGTAGCGAAGGCGACCGGGGGGACTAAACACCGACGCAGTACTGTCCGTATCCCCTGCACATGCAGGTCATTCGATGTTCCTGTGGGGCGTCGCACTCGCCCGATGCCGTACACCACATCGGCAGGCAGTACGGGATTGACGGGGAGTATCTTGAGCTCGGCAATTGCCCGACTTGCGGTTCGACCATCTGCCTAGCGCAAAAGCGGCGCCGCGGAGTATCGAAGCGGCCGGAGCAAAGACGCGCTCAGTAGCAAGCCCCAGACGCGAGTGCCGTTTCTGAATGTCCGCTCCCGCGGGGGCTAGCGGCAGGTGATTTGTTTCGCATCTCGAGCAAAGCTACCATGGCGGCCCGATGCGTGTGGCGCTGCTGTATCCCCCGCCGTGGAAGATACCCTTGCCGGGTCAACCGCCCGACACGTCCGGAGACGGCGCGCCCGCCGAATACGTCGATGGTGACCTCGACGCGGACTTCTTCCAAACGCCGTACGGTCTCTTCGTTCTCGGAGCGCAGGCCCTACGCGCAGGCCACCAGGTCAAAGTCATCAACCTGTCGGCGTTCGCTTGGGATCGGGTCGAGGAGGTGATTCGGGCGCTCGACGCCGAACTGTTCGGGTTGTCGTGTTGGACGGCGAACCGACGCGGCGTCGCGCTCGTCGCCCGCGCGATCAAGGCGATCCATCCGAAGGCACACATCGCCGTCGGAGGTCCTCACGCCACGCCCCTCGCGCGCGAGATGTTGGCACATCACGCGGAGATCGACACGGTCGCCGTCGGCGAAAGCGAGGGCACGTTCCTCGAGCTGCTCGAACGACTGGAAGCCGGCGCGCCCACGCACGGGATCGCGGGAACCGCGTATCGACTCGAAGGGGTCGTGAAACTCGGTCCCGATCGTGCCGCCATCGAGCAGCTCGACACCCTCGCGTCGCCCCACGACTACTTCGACACCCACATCGTCATGACCTCGCGGGGGTGCCCGTGGCGGTGCACGTTCTGCGGCGCTGAGGCAAGTTGGGGACGGGGCTACCGTGCGCAGTCCGTCGATTACGTGGTCGACGCCCTCGAGAAGGCCGTGGCGCGCGCGCCGGTAAAGATGATTCAAATCAAGGACGATACCTTCACGACGAATCGAAAGCGCGTCATCGCCATCTGCCGAGGAATACGAGAGCGCAACCTGCGCTTTCTCTGGAGCTGCGATACGCGGGTCGATGTGCTCGGCGACGAACTCTTGCGGGAGATGCGTCTCGCCGGCTGCGAGCGCCTGAGTCTTGGCGTCGAGTCCGGGTCGCAGCGGATCCTCGACGCCATCGACAAGAAGATTACCGTCGATGAAATCGTCGCTTCGAGTGAGCTTGCCAAGAAGTGGGGGATCAAAGTCCGCTACTACATGATGGTGGGCAATCGAGGCGAAACCGCGGAGACGTTTCGAGAGACGCTCGCGTTCCTCGCACGCGCCAGGCCTCACCAGTACATCTTCGCCTGCCTCTCCGTCTATCCGGGTACGCGCGACTACGACGAGGCCGTCAAGGCGGGCTGGCTGGACGCCGACTTTTACTTCGAGCGCGACTTCCAAGAGCTCAAGACCACGTTCGACGCCTCAGAGGAGGATACCGCGCTATTTCGGGACTGGTTCTCGAAGAACAAAGGCCTCAAGGAAGATTTTCGCGAGGGTATCGACGAGTGCGAAGCGATCGTGGCGCGACTGGGCGACCATCACGCCGCGCACATGGACCTCGGCGGTGCGTATTACCGGGAGGGGCGGCTGGACGACGCGGAGCGGCACCTGCGGCGTGCGACCGCGCTCGGATATCCCCTACCGGGGCTGGCCCTCAACTATCTCGCGTGCATCGCGGCGAGGCGAGGCGATGTTCCGCGGATGCATGAATTCTTCGCCGAGGCAACCACGCGCGACCCCCAGCACTGGGTCCTTCAGCACAATACACAGACCGTTCGCGAATGGCTGAGTCGGAAGGGACCTCTGTCCGATCTAAAGCGCCGTCTCGAGGCCAGCCACGACTTCCAGCTTCTGGAGCGTACGGTACAGCCTACGCTTCCTGGCCCCCTGACTCGCGATTTTGCCGTTTGGCAGGCCCCGTCGCCGGGCAAGACCCTAGGCGCTGCCGGAGGCGCTCCGCCCGATCCACGGAAGTTGCGCGTACTCGGTCCGTAGGAAGGGGTCTCTTCATCGGGCACGCTGCCTCTTGCCACAATGGGGCGGCCGAGGATGCGCTTGGGACGGCGCTTCCCGTCCGTCTCGAGTCGCCTGCGTTGTCGATGCTCGCGCTGCCGGGACACCTCCTGCGACCCCCCGCCTGGCGCTGCAGTTGGATCAACGTCTCGTCGCCAGCGCTAAAGGCGAGCCCACAGAAACGTCGCACCGCGCGACCTTTGCACCCCCCTGACCGATCCGCGATCGCTCGGATGGTCAGCGTATTCCCCGATTCCCGCCCCCGTCTCTCGACCTTGCCCGCGGTCGCGGCTCGACGAGAACCCGGGCATGACCAGTGCTTCTGCCCGCTACAGCGGCGCTCACCTCGAGGTCGCTTCAATAGGAGGAAGTCATGCGGATTACGAATGCCCTCTTGAGCACGACTCTGATCGGGCTAGTCGCGGTGACCTACGGGCGGAAAGCAAGTGCGCAGGAGGAAACGTATTTTCAAAATGCGATCCCTGCTCCCTCGAAAGCATTCGAATTACAGCTCAGCACGGGCTATACGCAGGGATTGGGCAACATTGCCCCGAATACGCCAATCATCAACGTGGCGGGCGCCGGGATCGGGTTCACCGCCGACGTGGGCTACCGGGCAACCTCGCACGCATCGTTCGGGGTGGAAGGTCAGTATCAGGCGTTCACAGCCGAAAACAGTTCTTCAGCCCAGGGTCTCGACCTCAACGTGGGGGTGACCCTCCACGCAATGCCGGAGTCTCGCGGCGATCCCTGGCTGCGCCTCGCAACCGGCTATCGAATGCTTTGGCAGACGAACCCGACGGGGCCGTTCGGGGTCGAGCTGGCGAATACCAGCAACATGTTCCACGGTTTCGATATCGTGAATGCGCGAATCGGATACGACATTCGTGCCTCGAATGGCGTGGCGTTCGCCCCGATGGTCGGCGCGAATCTCCAGAGTTTCGTATGGGAGAACTCGACCGCGTTGAGCAAGGCTCAGTTCGGGACGTTCTTGTACGCGGGTCTGCAGGGTCGGTTCGACGCTGGGGGCTCGACCGCGACGAACGTGGCCCTGGCAGGCACGCCGTAGTCGCGCGCATTGCCTCATAACCGATCGATGCGCACGGCGGTTCCATACGCCAGCACTTCCGTCGCCCCCTGAAGAAACTCGGTGGCGTCGTAGCGCATCGCCACGATGGCATGCGCCCCCATGGCCTCCGCATGATGGACCATCGTGACGTACGCTTCATGCCGAGCTGCTTCGCACACGTCGACGTATTGGCTGATGTTACCGCCCAGGAGTTGCTTGAACGCGCCGACCACGGATTGTCCGATGTTCGGGGACCGCACGACGATGCCTCGGACGACGCCGAGATATTCCACAATGCGGTGGCCGGCGATGTCATTCCCAGTGGTGACCACGACGCGCACGTTGCTTTCGGATCCCGTGCGGTAGCTACTGCCGGAAGCTTGGGTCATGGTTGGCGCTCCTTGGGTTCGACGGTTTTCGTCAGGCCCGGGGGGCGCCGGCTCGCCACTTGATGCTGCATCCGACGCTCGGTTTTTGGGCCGGCGACGGCGCGTGGCCGGCCGCGACGGCGACGACGGCAGCGCGCAGATCCAGCCCGGTCACCGGCTTTGCGTTCGACGGACGGCTGTCGTCGAACTGACCGCGATACGCCAG
>CAZVPE010000034.1:0-371 GCA_964628155.1 uncultured Polyangiaceae bacterium
GCGAAGTGTCTTTTCCAATCGGCGAAGCGTCTTTGCTCGTTGGCGAAGCGTCTTTTCCAATCGGCGAAGCGTCTTTGCTCGTCGAGGAGGCGTCTCCGTCCTCCAAACGTCGAGGCCTCGTAGCAAGGAAGGAAGCGCCGGAGCCCGAGCTTCGCTTCCTCCACCTCCTTAATCGGGAAGGACGCGATTCGATCGCGGAGGAACGGACGAATTTTTCGTGTGTATGCATTCGTGTCGAGCGCGAGCTCACCTCCAGAGGTCCATCCCCGGCGCCTCTCCGCTCGCGGTCCGCTTGCGGAGAGGGGTGTCGCTGGTCTCGCGATACCAAGACCTGCTCGCGCTCTGCGGCAGCTGCGGAAGACCTCACCCCC
>CAZVPE010000034.1:381-34904 GCA_964628155.1 uncultured Polyangiaceae bacterium
GCAAGCGGAGAGGGGTGTCGCTGATGCACAACGAGATCAATTTCTGCTGGATCACGGCGAGCGCGTGCTGCGATTGGAAAACGAACAGGTCCTGTACGACATCGACAGCGCGTTGGCTCGCATTGCGGCGATGCTGCCGACCGGTTGACGTGGCCATAGCGCCCGAAGCGGGCGCACGCGACACTCCCCCTCTCCGCTCGCGGTCCGCTTGCCGCGGAGAGGGGGAGCAGCTCCGGTATCGCGAGACCTGCAGACACCCCTCTCCGCTTGCGGAGAGGGGCCGGGGGTGAGGTTCTCGGGGGAAGGAGCGGGGGGCCGGGGGTGAGGTTCTCGGGGGAAGGAGCGGGGGGCCGGGGGCGGACTGATCACCTTCTTGCGGGACCTGTCCTTAGGACAGGATCTCCACGTACCCGTCCGTTCCATGCACGCGGATGCGCTGCCCGTCCCGGATAAGGCGGGTGGCATGCTCCACTCCCACGACGGCCGGCACGCCGTACTCACGAGCGATCACCGCGCCATGGGTCATCAGGCCCCCCACCTCCGTCACCAGCCCCTTGATGGCGACGAACAGCGGCGTCCAGCTTGGGTCGGTATACACCGTGACGAGGATGTCGCCCGCCTCGAGATCGGCCTCCGCCAGGTCCAGGACGACGCGGGCCCGCCCCTCGATCGTCCCGGCGGAAACGGGTAAGCCGACCAACGCGCCGCCCGGAGGATCGTCGCGTCGGTACGCGCCGGCGATGGCCTCGCCGTCGGACGTGAGCACCCGGGGCGGCGTGAGCGCTTGATACGACCGGAACGCCTCTTTCCGCTGGTGGATGAGCGAATCGTCCACGTGATGCGTACGGACGACAGTCTGGAGCTCCTGGAAGGTCAGGTAGAAGATATCTTCCTTCTCGAGAAACACCTGGGCTTGCACCAGGCGCTCGGCTTCCTCGAGCAAGGCCTGCTTGTAAACGAAGTAGCGGCTGACCATGCCGTACTTCGGATACTCCCGGTACCCGATGAACGTGCGGACCCGGTCGATCATCCGCTTGGTCTCTTCGGCTTTCCGCACCCCGTCCGGCAAGATCCGCAAGCGTTTCAGGAGCTCCTCTTCCTTGCTCCAGGCCTCCTGCCGCCCTTGCTCGAAGCGCCGCGCGCCGGCGCCCGGCTCGAAGTTCTTGATGTTGCCAAGGATCATCGGCACGAGCGTCGTGGGGCGTTCGCTCCAGCGCGGCCTCGTGATGTCGATCTCGCCGACGCAGCGCATGCCGTACTTGTCGAGGTAAGCGCCGATGGCGTCTCGCGCTTCCCGCCCGCCCGCGAGGCGGGCCAGCTCGTCCAGAAAGCCCTCGTCCTTGACGTGCTCCAGAAAAGCCACCACGTCCGGATAGCGTCGGATGACGTCCGCGACGTCCATGAGCGCCAGCCCCATCTCCGACGTGACGTTGTGGGGGACGGACCGGCTGAGCGTGTCGGCCACGTTCTTCTCTCCCAACCACGCCTGAAGCTGCTCGTTGAGCCACCAGGTGGCCTCGAACGCCGCCATGATCACTTGAAGGCTTCGCGGATCGAACACCGTCCGCTTCCGCTCCTCGAGGTCCGCCAGGATGAAGTCGAGCAGCGCCGAGCCCGACTTCGTCACGATGTCGCGCTTCAGGGCCGCGATCGAGGCCTCGCTGCGCGCAATCAAATCGGCGGGGATCGCCGGATCGGCCTGGATCGGCGTCGTGAGCCCGGCGCCGGGCGGCGCCCAAGCGGGCCCCTCGTCGGGGGCCGACCGGATGAAGTCGCCGCGGTCGAGGATAGTCTGCAGCGCGTCTCGGATTCGCGGATCGGATTTCCCGAGCGTCTCGAGGAGGCTCGCGCGGCTCGTGGCCGAAGCCAAGGGTCGGGTGACGTCGACGAACAGCCTCCCGCCGGCTTCGTACATCGGCCGGCCGGCCGTCAACTGGAATAGGGAGAGCCCGAGGGGCTTCATGGGGTCGGTCATCATCTGCTGATGACCGACGGAGACGTAGACGTGGTTCTCGCGGTCGAGGGCCGCGGGGATGGGGAACAGCGTCGTGATCGGCCGGCTCTGGACGATGTGGAACGCGTCGCCCACCAGGCACCATTCGATGTCCTGGGGGAGGCCGAAGTGCGCTTCGATGCGCCGGCCCAGCTCCGCGAGCCGCACGACCTGCGCA
This sequence comes from uncultured Polyangiaceae bacterium, assembly GCA_964628155.1. GTDB lineage: Bacteria > Myxococcota_A > Polyangia > Polyangiales > Polyangiaceae > Palsa-1150. Next base: position 2,553 of record CAZVPE010000034.1, read on the forward strand.
TCGGTCAGCGCCGGCTGCTTCTGCCGCTCCGGCTCGACCGCCTGCTGCTGCGTCCCGCCTGCCCGCGAGGCGTGGATGGCAAGCGACTTGGTGCCGACCACCCTGGCGACGATCTCGCCGTCCCGCACCTTGTAGACGTCCGCGTTCACGAGGCCGGAGACCAGGGCCTCGCCGAGGCCGAAGGTGGCTTCTATGGAGGCGACCTTTCGGTTGCCGGTGACGGGGTCGGCCGTGAAAAGGACGCCGGCCGCCTCTGGGAAGACCATGTGCTGCACGACCACGGCCATGTAGACCTTCCGGTGGTCGAAGCCGTTCCGCACGCGGTAAGTTACGGCCCGCTCGGTGAAGAGCGAGGCCCAGCACCGGCGGACGTGCTCGAGGACCGCCGCCGGCCCGACGACGTTGAGATACGTGTCGTGCAGGCCCGCGAACGAGGCCGTCGGCAAGTCCTCCGCCGTGGCGCTGGATCGGACCGCGTAGGCGGCTTGCTCGCCGGGTTGGGCGAGCGCGCCGGTGATCGCCGCCGCCACATCGTCAGGGATCGCGATGCCTTCGAGGATCCGACGGATCTCCGCGCTGAGCGCGCGGATGCCCCCCCGGTCGCCCGGCTCCAAGCGCGATAGCCGCTCGAGCGGATCGTCCATCGACGGCGCTTCCGCCATGATGCGTAGGAAGGCCTCCGTCGTCACGCAAAAACCAGCCGGCACGCGGATGCCTTCGATCCGCGAAAGCTCCCCCAGATGCGCACCCTTACCGCCAGGGGCCGCAAGCTGCGTCGGGTCGAGCTCCTGGAATCGCAGCACGTAGCAAGCCATCCGCGTACCTCCCTGCGGGCCGAGTCATTTTTTGGTGTTATCCTTTTGTGATCCCGAAAAATGCAGCGTAGCCCCCGGCGGATCTTCGGCGTGCTCGGAATGGTCGCGCTGCTGGCGCCTTGTCAGTGTTCCTTCTTGTTCGACCTCGACAATCTCCGGATAAGCGGACCCGATGGCGCAGACGACGCTGCATCGAACGATGGCGAAGGCGGCGCCGTCGACCCGCCGGATAGCACGGCACTTCAAGGCCTAGGGCCCGACGCGGCGCCGGACGAAGGAAATACCGGCGCGACGCTGCTCGACGCTGCGCCCGGTACGGTCAACGACAATGGGGCGGTGCCCGAGGGGGGGGCGGTGCCCGAGGGGGGCGCGGTGCCCGACAGCGCGGCGGCGCGGGAGACGGGCGCGGTGCCCGACAGCGCGGCGGCGCCGGAAACGGGCGCGGTGCTCGATGCAGCGGCGCCCGAGTCGAGCTCCTCGCCCGACTCCGGTATGACCGCCGACGCGGGCCGAGACGCAGCCCCGTTCGACGCGGCGGTCGACGGCGCTCCGAGCGACGGAGGCGTCGATGCGGTCACCGGTGTCGTCCCCGTGCGGGCGAACGACGCGGGCCTCGTGGCCCTTTACCCATTTGTCGAGGCCAGCGGGACCGTATCCGCGGACGACTCCGGCAATGGCGAGACGGCTACGCTGGTGGGGGCGACGTTCTCCCCCGGCGTCCAAGGCAATGCCGCCACGATGAATGGGACCAGTCAATATGTGGCGCTACCCGCAGGGATCGTGAATGGCCTCACGGATTTTTCAGTCTGCGCGTGGGTGAACATGAACGTCCCCGTGGCGCAGCACCAGCACATCTTCGACTTCGGCGCCAGTGGCAACGACTACATGTTCCTGACGCCTAGCGCCGGAAACGGCCTTGTGCAGTTCGCGATCAGCACGGGCGGCGTCAGCACAGAACAGGTGCTCGACGGCACCACGCCGCTGCTCAGCGGCGTCTGGCAACACATCTGCGTGACGCTCAGTCACACGACCGGAGTCCTCTACGTCGACGGGGCCCCGGTGGCCACGAACGCGGCCATGACGCTCAACCCGTCGAGCCTCGGGGCCGTTACGCAGGACTGGCTAGGACGCTCGCGGTTCTCCGATCCCTACTTGAATGGGAAAATCGATCAATTCCGGATCTACAATCGCGCGCTGAGCGCGGCTGAGGTTCTCCAGCTCTACACCCTGATGCAGTGAGGCGCGGGCGACCTTTCGCGTTCATTAAACCTCATCCCCCCGGCCCCTTCTCCGCATGCGGACCGCTTGCGGAGAGGGGGAGCAGCTCCGGTATCGCGAGACCCGAAGACACCCCTCTCCGCTTGCGGAGAGGGGCCGGGGGGTGAGGTTCTCTGGGGAAGGAGGCAGCGCCCTGGCGCGGGCCTTTTCTAGAAGGCCGAGCGCGATGTGACGAATGATGAGACTCCAGTAGTTCTCGTCGTCGCCCCTCGGGCTGCTCGAAACTCTCGGCAAATTCTCGGTCCGCCAAACCGTTCGGTGCTCTAGCCGGTCATCGGCTCTGCTAAGACCCGGCATGCGCATCGTCCCCATCGCGTGCCTGAAAGACAACTACGGCTATCTCGTCGTGGCCGACAGCGGCGAAGCCGCGATCGTCGACGCGTCGGAGGCGGCTCCCGTGCGCGACGCCATCCGCCGCGAGGGCGTCCGGGCGCGGTCCATCTGGAGCACCCACCACCACTGGGATCACGTGGGCGGAAACGAAGAGCTCGCGCGCGAGCTCGGGTTGGAGGTCGCCGGGTACGTGACGGACAAGGGACGCTTGCCCGCGCTTTCCGTCGAGCTGAAGGACGGCTCCACGGTGCGGGTCGGCGAAATCGAGGCCCGCTGCGTCCACATTCCCGGGCACACGCTCGGCGCCATCGCATACGTCATCGACACCCCGACCGAGCGCGCAGTGTTCACGGGCGACGCGCTCTTCTGCGCCGGCTGCGGCCGCCTTTTCGAAGGGACGCCCGCCCAGATGCATGCGTCGCTGTCGCGGCTGCTCGAGCTACCCGGTGACACGCGCGTTTACTGCGGACACGAGTACACGGAGAGCAATCTACGGTTCGCCGCGCACGTCGAGCGCTCGAACGCGGACGTCCAACGAGCCCTCGACCGGGCTTCGAAGCTTCGTGCCGGCGGCAAACCTACCGTCGGCACGACGCTCGACGAGGAACGGCGGGTCAATCCTTTCTTGCGCGTTCGCTCTCCCGCCATCCGAGCGGCGCTCGGCATTGCGCCGAGCGCCGACGACGTGTCGGCATTTGCCGCGATTCGCGCGGCGAAGGACGGTTTTCGGTAGTCGCGTCAGTGGCCCAACGCCCACGGGCGGCCGTGCTGTGAAGACCCCATCGCCGCGGGCCTTACGGGGCTCGCCCGCCGGCTTACGACGCTCGGCTCGTGGCGGCTCTGCTCGTTGCGGTCGCGCGCGACGCGCTCCGACCGCTCGACACACGCGCCGCCGGAGAGGCTGACGATGCGCGGCGCGACGCCCGTGCAGGCGGGACAGGTCCCCGCGGACGCGTAATCGCTCATCGCACGCTGCGACTCGAAGACGCCGTGGTCGGCGCACTCGTATTCATAGAGCGGCATGGGGCTCCTCCGTGACTCGGGCCTCTTGTCCTGTCCATCGCGGGTTCGGTCAGCCGACCTTCGCCAGGTCGACTCCCGGCGGCACCATCGGGCGCAGCGGACTCGCACTCGGCCGAATGTCGAAACCGAATATCTCGGTCGGTATCGCCAGGGTCGCGCAAGCGTTCGGAATGTCGACGATTCCACTGATGCGTCCTTCGACCGGCGCCGTGCCCAAAATGGCGTACGCCTGCGCGCCGGTGAAGCCGAATTTCTTCAGGTATTCGATCGCGTTGAGGCACGCTTGCCGGTACGCGACGTGGACGTCGAGGTAGTGCTGCTTGCCCGCCTCGTCCACCGAAATACCCTCGAAGATGAGATACGAGGAGTAGCGCGGTTCGAGCGGCGACGATTTGAATATCGGGTTCTTGACCCCGTACTTCGACATCCCCTCTTTGATGATGCTCACCCGGATGTCGAGGTATCCCGCCATTTCGATCGCACCACAGAAGGTGATCTCGCCGTCGCCCTGGGAGAAATGAATGTCTCCCATCGAGAGGCCGCCGCCCTTCACGTAGACCGGGAAGTAGACGCTCGAGCCCCGCGTCAGGTTCTTGATGTCGCAGTTGCCACCGTGCTCGCGCGGAGGCACGGTGCGCGCTGCCTCCGATGCAGCGGACTTGGCGGCGTCGGCCTTCATTCGACCCATGTGGGCGGTTTCGGCGAAGGGCAGCGCGCAAAGCGGGGGTACCCGCGTGGGGTTCGTGTCGAAAAGCGCTTTCTCGCGCTTGTTCCAAGTGAGCAGAAGCTCTTTCGACGGAAGGCAGCCGATGAGGCCCGGATGCATGATGCCCGCGAACTCGACCCCCGGGATGTGCCGCGAGTTGGCGTAGACCCCGCTGAAGTTCCAGCAGGCCTTGCGCGCGTCGGGGTAGTGGTCGACGAGAAAGCCTCCTCCGTTCTCTTTTGCGAAGATGCCGGTGAATCCCCACTGCGACGACTTGAGCACGCCCACGTCGAGGATATCCACGACGAGCAGATCGCCCGGTTCCGCCCCGTGGACGCCGATGGGACCGCTCAGGTAGTGGACTTTCGTGAGATTGACGACCTTGACGTCGGTGGCGCTGTCGTCGTTCTTGATCTGTCCGCCCGTCCAATCGATGCACTCGACGCGAAACTGGTCGCCCGGCTTCACCCAGGAGACCATTGGAATGTCGGAGTGCCAGCGGTTGTGCAGAACGTCTTGCTTCTCCGGGGCGGAGGATACGTCGACGCTGATCAGGGTATCCATAGTAAACCTCGTGCGAATTGTGGGACAGACTGGAAGTGCACTTCAAATCGCCAAAAGACGGCCTAGGGAGTCCTCGTCGAGCCCGCTCCGGGGGCTCTCGTGAACGACGCGACCTCCGGCCATGACCATCACCCGGTCGGCCACCGCCAGAGCGAAGCTCAAGACCTGTTCGGACACCACGATGGTGAGGCCGCGCTCGTCGCGTATCTTCTTCAATTGCTTCGCCATGTCTTTGATGATCGACGGCTGCAGGCCTTCCGTCGGCTCGTCGAGCAACAAGACCTTGGGCTCGCTGGCGAGCGCCCGTGCGATCGCCACCTGCTGCTGCTGGCCGCCGGAAAGGTTGCCCGCGCGGCGACGGCGCATTTCACGCAATACGGGGAAGAGCTGGTAGAGAGACTCCGGGATCTTGCGCTGCGAGCGGGGAAGTCCCGTTTGGATGTTCTCCTCGACGGTGAGGGACGGAAAGAGCATCCGTCCCTGGGGTACGTAGGCCAGTCCGGAGCCCACGCGCTCGAAAGGGGCGGCCTCCGTCAGGTCGCGACCGTCGAGGACGATCGCGCCCCGCCGGACCGACAGGAGGCCGATGAGCGCCTTCATCAGCGTGGTCTTGCCCATGCCGTTCAGCCCCATCACGGCGAGCACTTCGCCTCCCGTCGCGCGCAGCGAGAGCGACCCAATGACCTCGCTCTCCCCGTAACAGACTCGAATCGAGTCGACCTTCAACATCGGTGCATTCATGTTCCGGCGCCTTCAGTGCCCGAGATAAACTTCGATGACCCGCGGATCGCCCTGGACGCCCTCCATGGGGCCTTCGGCCAGGAGACGGCCCTGATGCAGAACGGTGACCCGGTGCGCGATCTTCTTCACGAAGTCCATGTCGTGCTCCACGACCACGACGGCGCGGCCCTTGGAAAGGTTCTTCAAGAGTTCAGCGGTCATTTCACGGTCGCCCACGCTCATCCCGGCGACCGGCTCGTCGAGGAGCAGGAGCTCGGGACGCTGGATGAGGAGCGCCCCGATCTCGAGCCACTGCTTCTGCCCGTGCCCGAGCGTCTCGGCGCGGTCCTTCAATCGGTCTTTGAGATAAACCTGGTCGGCGACTTGTTCGATGAGCGCAACGACCTCGGCGCTCCTCCGGAATCGCCAGGCCGACCACCAACTTCGCGGGTCCGGATAGGACATCTCCAGGTTCTCGAAGACCGTCAACGACTCGTAAACCGAAGGAGTCTGGAACTTGCGGCCGATTCCGGCCCGGACGATTTGGAACTCCCGCATGCCGGTGAGCTCCCTGCCCTTGAAGCGCACTTGGCCGGAGGTCGGCGCGGTGCGCCCGCTGATCAAATCGAGGAGGGTGGTTTTGCCCGCGCCGTTCGGGCCGATGATGGCTCGCACCTCGTCGGTGTCGACGGTGATGCTCAGGTTCTCCACCGCTTTGAAGCCGTCGAACGAGACGGAGAGCGACTCGGTCTGGAGGATGGGAGCGCTCATGTTCCCACCGCGCCCGCGCCGCTGGACCCCGCGGGCTCGGCCGATAGCTCGCCCTTCGCGGGCGGCGCCGCGCTCGCCGCCATCGGTCTGCGACCGCCCCGCACCCGGAGCACGAGTCGGAGAATCGCGCCGCGCAGATCGATCCCGGCGAGTCCGTCCGGAAAGAGCATGACGACGGCGATGAAGAGCGCACCGATGACGAAGAGCCAGAGCTCGGGGAAGCTCTCCGAGAAGTATGTCTTTCCGAAGTTGACGAGCAGAGTGCCGTAAATAGCCCCGAAGAGCGACCCGCGACCGCCGACCGCGGCGGCGATGACCATTTCGATCGACGGAACGATGCCCACGAAGGACGGCGACATGAAGCCAACCTGCAGCGTGAACATCGCGCCGCCCACGGCGGAGTAAATGGCGGCCAACACGAACACGAACGTCTTGATGCTCGCGACGTCGTAGCCGGTGAAGAGAACGCGCTCCTCACGATCCCGGAGCGCGACCAGGAGCCGACCGAGCTTGCTCCGGAGGATGGAGAACCCGACGCCGACCCCGCCCAGGAGAAGCAGCGCGTTGACGTAGTAAAGAATTCGCTTTGCGCTGTCCGTTCGGATGTCCCACCCGTGGAGCGTCTTCAAGTCCGTGATGCCGTTGATCCCGCCGGTATAGCCCTGCTGCCCGACGATCAAGATCGCCAGAATCGAGGCGACGGCCTGTGTGATGATCGCGAAGTACACTCCCCCCACGCGCCGCCGGAACATCGGAATTCCGAGCAGCGCGGCGAGGACGGCAGGAACGACCGCGATCGCGATCAGCGTGAACCCAAAGCTCCGGAAGGGGGCCCAGAAAAGCGGCAACGCCTTCAGCTGGTTCCAGTCCATGAAGTCCGGGATTCCCGGCGTGGACTGGATGGACGTGCTCACGGGGTCGGACGCCTCGAGCTTGAGGAACATGGCCATGCAATATCCGCCGAGTCCGAAGAAGACTCCCTGCCCGAGGCTCAAGATGCCTCCGTAGCCCCAGCAAAGCACCAGGCCGAGCGATACGAAGGCATACGTCAGATACTTGCCGACCAGGTTGAGCCGAAAGACATCCATGAACAAAGGGAAGGCGACGAGCAGCAGGACTGCGAGAATCAAGAAATACGTATTCTCTCGTCCGCGGAGATCGGTCACCAGCCGTGTCGTCAGGTGCCGGAGGGCGTTTGCTCGCTGAGCTGACGGGTGCGGAGTGGGCATGAACGACTTACCTCCTCAGTTGTAGAGTGAAGAGGCCCTGGGGTCGGGCCATGAGAATCAGGATGACGGCCGAGAGCGTAAGCACTTTGGCCATGGACCCGGTCATGAAGAACTCGGTGGTGGCCTGCGTCTGGGCGATCGTGAACGCCGAAGCGATCGTGCCCAAGAGGCTCTGCGCCCCGCCGAACACGACGACGAGGAACGTGTCGACGATGTAGAGTGAACCGCTGGTGGGCCCCGTCGAGCCGATGGTGGTGAACGCTGCTCCGGCGATTCCCGCCAGACCGCATCCGAACGCGAACGTGAACCGGTCGATGCGGCCGGTATTGATGCCGGCGGCGCCGGCCATCGCCCGATTTTGCATCGTGGCGCGCACGTCCACCCCGATTCGCGTTCGGAAGAGGAGCACGAACACCAGCGCCGTGAGGCCCATCGTGAGCCCCATCACGAAGAGGCCGTTGATGGGTATGTCGATGGCCGGCGTCGGCTTGAGCGATCCCATGAGCCAGTCCGGCAGCGTCGCGCTCACCTCGCGCGCGCCGAACGCCGACCGAAAGGTCTGCTGCATGATGAGGCTGAGGCCCCAGGTCGCCAGCAACGTGTCCAGCGGCCGGCGGTAGAGCCGCCGGATGAGCAGGTGCTCGACGAGGAGGCCGACGAACCCCGCCAGCGAAAACGCGACGACGACGGCAACGAGGAAGTACCACTTGGACAGCCACGGGGCCCACTTCTCGCTGGCGTGAGACAGGAGATAGGTCGTGTACGCACCGATCGTGAGAAACTCGCCGTGCGCCATGTTGATGACGCCCATCTGGCCGAAAATAATCGCGAGCCCGAGCGCCATGAGGAGGAGTACGGAGAAGGTGCTCAAGCCGTTGAAGGCTTGCATGATCCAGATTGCGAGCGATGCGTGCATGGTGCCGTCCTCTCAGAATCCCAAGAGAGATCGTTGCGGTCGCGCGGTGTCCTCGCCGAAAGGACGACCGGTCATTGGTAGCCTTTGGGAAAGGGATTCGGCTCGATGAGGTCCGATTCGTAGATGACCTTGTACTGGCCGTCGGCCTGAGCCTGTCCCACGCGGAGTTTGCTCCAGAGGTGGTGATTCGGGTGAATCTTGACGTAGCCTTCGGGTGCGGTCGTGAGCTCGATCCCCGGCGATGCCGCGACGACCTTGTCGACGTCGAAGCTCTGGGCCTTTTCGACGCCCGCCTTCCAGAGCCACGGCCCCAGATATGCCGCCTGGGTGACGTCGCCGATGACCGAGTTCGGACCGTATTTCGCTTTGAATGCGGCGACGAATTTCTTGTTGTTGTCGTTCTCGAGACTCTGGAAGTATTTCATGGCCGCGTAGAAGCCGACCATGTTCTCGCCGCCGATTCCGAGCATTTCGTCCTCGGTCACCGAGATGGTCAGCAGCGTCTGGTTCTCGGCGGTCACGCCCGCCGCGCGGAGCTGCTTGTAGAATGCCACGTTGCTGCCGCCGACGACGATGGCGTATACGACGTCGGGCTTTTGCGCCTTGATTTTGTTGATGAGCGAGCCGAACTGCGTGTGGCCGAGAGGATAATACTCTTCGCCCACGACCTGCCCGTGGAGGACGTTCTCGATGTGTTTGCGCGCGATTTTGTTCGACGTGCGCGGCCAGATGTAGTCGGAGCCGATGAGAAAGAAGGTGTTTGCGTTCTTCGTCTTGTGGATCCAGTCCAGCCCCGCCAGAATCTGCTGGGTCGCTTCTTGACCCGTGTAGAAGACATTCTTCGATTGCTCGAGTCCTTCGTAGAACGTCGGATAATAAAGGAGGCCGTTGTCCTTCTCGAACACCGGTAGCACGGCCTTCCGCGATGCCGAGGTCCAGCATCCCATGACCGAGGCCACGTGGTCTTGTTCGAGGAGCTTCTTCGCTTTTTCGGCGAACGTGGGCCAATCGCTGGCGCCGTCTTCCTGGATGATGCGTATCTTGCGGTGTAGGATCCCGCCCGATTCGTTGATTTGATCGATCGCCAGTCGTTCGGCCTCGATCGATCCGGTCTCGCTGATGGCCATCGTGCCCGTGGCGCTGTGGAGCTGGCCGACAACTACCTCGGATTCGGAGACGGCGAGCTTCTGCCCGGTTGCGGCGCCGGGCTTGTCGCCGGGGGGCGCCATCGTCGCGGCGCTGCTGCCCTTGTCACACCCGGCGAGCGCCGCGGGTGCGGCGACGGCGGCGAGCAGGGCGAAGATACGGAAGATCGTCGGTGTCCACGTCATGGTCGTTCCTCGCGTGGGAGTGCAAACGGGGTGATGTGTGGCGCGACTCATTGCGCACCATACGTAAGGCATTCTTAGCCGGACGTGTGTTTCGTACATATATTTGTAATGACGAATATACGCACCCTCGAGGATGGCCATTCATTGTCGGCAACGTTTCCTCTGAAGGCTTGGCAGGTACGAAACGTGGCGTTTACCTGGGTCGAGTTACTATCGAGTCAGAAATGGCAGGCAAACACTCGTCGAACGGCGGCGAGCTGAGTCAATAAATGTTTGCCAAGTCGGCTTTCGACGGAGCGAAGGATATGCCGCGTGGAAAGGCTGTCGCGATCACGCTGACCGGAGACGAACGCGAGCAATTGAAAGCCAACGTGCGCCGAGGCGAAGGCGCCGGGCCGCTGGCCGAGCGTTCACGGATGATTCTGCTGGCCGCCGACGGGCTGAGCAACGAGGCGATCGCCGCGCGCTTGGGAGTTCGTGGCGTGACCGTCGGCACCTGGCGGCGTCGCTTTTCCGCGAAGCGAATCGACGGCCTCCGCGACGAGCGGCGCCCGGGCCGCCCTCGCGTGATCGACGACGCGAAGGTCCGAGAGGTGGTCGCGGCGACGATCGAGACCAAGCCGGAGGGTTCTGCGCACTGGAGCACGCGCTCGATGGCCAAGCAGATGGGGATGAGCCAGTCGGCCATCAGCCGGATCTGGCGCGCGTTCGGACTGGAGTCGGCCGGCCCGATGAAGACGAGGCGCGCCGGCGGCGGCTAGAGCGATCGGATGCGCCATTGCCCCTTTCGTCCACGTCCAGATCCACGTCCACGTCTAAGCATTCGTCACATCGTGTTGTGAAGCAGCTGGTCCTTAGACCTCACCCCCCGGCCCCCTCCCCGGCCCCCTCTCCGCTTGCGGACCGCTTGCGGAAAGGGGGGGGGGCAGCTCCGCTATCGCGAGATCCGCAGACACCCCTCTCCGCTTGCGGAGAGGGGCCGGGGGTGAGGTTCTCGGGGGCCGCGAGGCAAGGCAGGGGCGCCCAGCGTGGGCCCTTCTCTTGAAGACCGAGCGCGATGTGACGGATGACGGCCTCCACGACGGCCTTCGATTGGCCAGCGCGGGTAGGGACACAGGAGAGCAGCGCCGGAAGCGGCTACGCGCGCTCCACCACGACCACGCCCTTCACCTTCTGGAGGGCTTTCATCACTTTCTTCAGTTCTTGCAGATCCTGGCAAACGAACGAGAAGAGGTTCACCGCGCGGCCGTCGTCGCTGGCGCGACAGTTCGCTTCGCTGATGTTGATTCCTTGCGCCATGAACGTCTGCCCCACGTTGGCCAGAATGCCGGGTTGGTTGGCCGTCACGACGCGCAGCTGGACGCTGCGATTGATCCGCGCCTTGCTGTCCCAGGTGATCTCGACCCGCCGCTCGGGATCCATGTCGATTGCCTTCGAACAGCCCCGCCGGTGAATGGTCACACCCCGGCCGCGGGTGATGAAACCGACGATGTCGTCGCCCGGGAGCGGCGTACAGCACTTTGCGTAGCGCACGAGAACGTCGTCGATTCCGTTGATGCGAATCGCGCCTTCGTCGCGCCGGATCACTTTGCGGACGAGCCCCGCGAGGCGGCCCTCGCGAAGCCCCGGGGGCGGCCCGCTCTCTTGTCCTTGCTCGTCGGGCGGGGCGACGGCCTTGATGATCTCCTCGGGATCGATCTTGCCGTACCCGATGCCGATGAGCATCTCTTCGAGATTCTGCACTTTGAGCACGTCGAACAGGCGGCGCAGCTCGGCGTCGTTCTTGAGGAGCTTGCTCGCGCTGATGCCGGCCTTGTGGAGCTCCCGTTCGAGGAGCTCTTCGCCGAGCCGCTTGCTCTTGTCGCGCTGCTCTTGCCTTAGGAAATTGCGAACCTTGGAGCGCGCGCGCGTCGTCCCGACGAGATCGATCCAGTCCTTGCTCGGGTGCTGGTTGGGGTTGGTGAGCACCTCGACGACGTCGCCATTGCGCAGCTTGTAGCGGAGCGACTCCATCTTTCCGTTGATCCGCGCGCCCGTCACGTGTTCGCCCAGATGCGTGTGAATCTGGTAAGCGAAATCGATCGGCGTCGCGCCCCGCGGGAACACGCGCACGTCGCCCTTCGGAGTGAACACGTAGACTTCGTCCTGGAAGAGGTCGACCTTCACTCCTTCCAGAAACTCCGCCGGGTCTTTGAGCTCCTTTTGCCACTCGAGGAGCTGCCGCAGCCAGGAAAAGCGCTGGGCGTCCTGGTCGGCGATCCCGCTTCCCCGGTCCTTGTATTTCCAGTGTGCCGCGATGCCCCGCTCCGCCACCCGATGCATCTCGTGGGTGCGGATCTGGATCTCGATACGCTCCCGCCCCGGACCGATGACCGTCGTGTGGAGCGACTGGTACATGTTCGGTTTGGGCAGCGCCACGTAGTCTTTGAAGCGGCCCGGCACGGGTGTCCATTGCGAATGGATGACGCCGAGGGCCGCGTAGCAGTCGCTGACGCTCTCGACGAGCACGCGGAACGCGATGAGGTCGTGCACACCCTCGAGCCCGGACTCCTGAGACTTCATCTTGCGATACACGCTGTAGAGGTGCTTCGCCCGGCCGTTGACGTCCGCCGCGAACCCTTGCTCCGCCAGCCGGCTCGAGAGCGTCTTGCACACTTCGGTGATGTACTTGTCGCGCTCCTTTTTCGTCTGGTGCATCTGCGCGACCAGTTCGGCGAACGCGTCGGGCTCGAGATATTTGAAGCTCAGGTCTTCGAGCTCGCTCTTGAACGCCTGGATGCCCAGGCGATTGGAGAGCGGGGCGTAAATCTCCAGCGTCTCGCGGGCGATGCGCTCCTGCGCGTCGCGCGACACGTGCTCGAGCGTTCGCATGTTGTCGAGCCGGTCGCAGAGCTTGATGAGGAGGACGCGGATGTCCCGCGCCATCGCGACCACCATCTTGCGGAAGTTTTCGGCTTCGCGATCCTGGCTCGACGTAAAGTTGATCTTCGACAGCTTGGTGACGCCGTCGACGAGCTCGGCGACCTCGCCCCCGAACTCTTTGGTGATGTCCTCGGTGGTCGCGAGCGTGTCCTCGACGACGTCGTGCAAAAGGCCCGCGCACACGCTCGCCGCGTCGAGACGCAGGTCGGCGATGATTCCCGCCACGCTTACCGGATGCACGATGTACGGCTGACCCGACTTGCGGGTCTGCCCGGCGTGCATCCTGAAGCTATAGTCGTATGCTCGCTGGATGAGATCGGCGTTGGCCGACGGCTGGTACGTCCTGACGCGCTCTATTAGCTGATCGACCTGGAGCATGGCAGCGCCGCGTCTCGCGTGGCGCGGCAGCACCGAAAAACGTAACACTCGACCCCTACGCGAGCAATCAATGACCGAAGAATCCGCTCGCGCTGGCGTCTACGTCCACTTTCCCTATTGCCTTTCGAAGTGCCCCTACTGCGATTTCGTCAGCTACGCCCTCCCCCCCGAGCAGAGGGTCGATCATACGGCGTACGCCGACGCGGTCATTCGGGAAATCGAAGCGCGAGCGCCGGCCTTCTCGGGACGCCGGGCGGAGACGGTCTTCTTCGGGGGGGGAACGCCCAGCCTTTGGGCTCCGCGCGAGCTCGGGAGAGTGCTCGCGAACGTTCGGGACGTTCTCTGCGGCGACGGACGCGGGCTCGGCTCCGATGCGAGCGGCGCGGGCATCGAAGTGACCGTCGAGTGCAATCCGACGTCGCTCGACGAGGATAGGGCCCGCGCGCTCGCCGACGCTGGAGTCAATCGCCTGTCGATCGGCGTGCAATCCTTGCGCGACGAGCGGCTGCGCCATCTCGGGCGCCTCCACGACGCGAAGGGCGCTCGCGAGGCCGTGCGCGGCGCCATGCGCTCTGGAATTGCGCGCGTCTCGGCAGACCTCATCTTCGGGCTGCCCGGGCAGTCGGCGGCCGAAGCGCGCGAAGAGGCCCTGGAGCTCGCCGACCTCGGCCTGACGCACCTCTCGTGCTACCAGCTGACGATCGAGCCAGGGACACGCTTCGGTGAGCTCGCGCGCCGGGGTCGCCTGCCGCTCGCCGACGACGGGACAGTGGCCGAAGCCTTCCTGGCCGTCGACGATGCGCTCTCGGGACTGGGCTTTCGGCACTACGAAGTGTCGAACTTCGCGAAGCCCGGCCAAGAGGCGCGCCACAACCTCGGCTACTGGCGCGGCGACGAATACCTGGGCCTCGGTTGCGCCGCATTCGGCTTTCTTCGGACCGGCGGGGGCGACGCGGTCCGCGGCCGGCCGGATGGCGAAAGCGCCCGGGGCGTGCGCTATCGCAACGCCGTCTTGCCCGAACGATTCGTCGAGGGCACCCGCACGGCCAGGCGGGGCGCCGCGGGCGACGACGACGGAATCTCGGAGGCTACCGAGAGACTGGACGCGGAGACCCTCCTTCGCGAACGAATCATGCTGGGACTGCGCATGGAAGGGGGGCTCGACCTCGACGCCGCGGCGCGCGCACTCGGGGTGCCCGGGTGGACCGAGGAGCGCACGCGAGCCGCCGCTTGGCTCGAGCAGCGGGGTCGCATCGTTCGGACCGCGGCGAGGGTCAGCATTCCCCGGCCGGCGTGGCTGTGGACGGACGACACGGCCGCGAGGCTGTTCTAGGGGGTCCTGGCCCGTGCTGGGGCTAATTAATACCTCTCTTTGGGCTCCTCGACGGCGACGACCTGGACGCTCGGAAGGACGCTCGCGGCGAAGCGATCGCGCACGGATTTGGCGCGCTCGATCTCGTCCCGCGCGGGGACGGCGATCCCGAGAACGAGGCACGCGCCCTTCCAGGCCGGGTACATGCCGTACGCGACGGCGTACCGGTCGCGATCTCCCAGCGTCGCGGTCGTGGCCACGAGCGAATCGATGTCGGCGATCTTTCCGTTCCAAGAGACCGCCTTCGGCGGCTCGTGCTCGATCTTCACTTCGAAAGAGTCCACCCACGGCTGCGCCCAGCGCTCGAACGTGGCGCTGCACACCCCGGGGGCTGCCTCGTCGTCCACGTGAACGACGAAAGCGGCGACGATCGCATGGTGGTCCTTGCCGTAGCGAAAGCCGACCAGGCTCTTCAAACCCCAGAACTTGACGCGCGTCCAATGCTCGGGGTCGGGAAGCTGGAGGCGGACGCTGTTCTGCCGGTCGATCCGCCAGCCGAGCCCTCCCACCTTGAGCTGCTCGAGCGCCGCGGCATGCTCGACGCCCCCTCCCCCTCCCTGCGCCGCCGTGCCGTCGTCCTTCGGCGGGGGCGCCGGGGCCACGACCTGCGGACGAGCCGGCGGCGCAGCGCTGCAGCCCGCCGCGAGCACCGCGGCGGCAAGGGCAGAGATGGGACCAGAAAACGCTTTTCGCACGCGTCCATTATTACGAGGACAAGGATGGTCTCGCCATGGGGGGTCGAGGGATGCGTTGGCCCTGAGCCGGTGTTAAAGAAATGGTGAGCCGTCCTTTCCCGCCCCGCTCTCGAAGGAGCCCCGCACGCTGATGCAGCAAGCCACCGACCATGCAGGCAAACCACTGACGAAGAACGCCGCTCTCCTTCGATGGGTGGAAGAAACGGTTCGGCTGACCAAGCCGGACCGCGTCGTGTGGTGTGACGGATCCGAAGAGGAAAAGCACCGGCTGACCGAGGAAGCGGTCGCCAAGGGAATCCTCATTCCGCTGAGCCCGACCAAACTGCCGGGCTCCTACCTCCACCGCTCGAATCCGAACGACGTCGCTCGGGTGGAACAGCTCACGTTCATCTGCACGCCCACCCGCGACGAAGCGGGGCCGACGAACAACTGGATGGCGCCCGACGATGCCTATCGGAAGCTCGGAGCGCTCTTCGACGGATCGATGCGCGGTCGCACCCTCTACGTGGTCCCCTACGTCATGGGACCGGTCGGTTCCGCGCACTCCAAGATCGGAGTCGAGCTCACCGACAGCGTCTACGTCGTTCTCAACATGCGGATCATGACGCGGATGGGACGACCCGCCCTCCAGATGCTCGCGGACGGAACCGATTTCAACCGCGGCCTGCACTCGACGCTCGATTGCAACCCGGAGCGACGGTACATCTGCCATTTCCCCCAGGACAACACGATCTGGAGCGTGGGAAGCGGTTACGGGGGGAACGTGCTCCTCGGCAAGAAATGCCTGGCGCTCCGCATCGGCAGTTATCTGGGGCGACGGGAGGGTTGGCTCGCCGAGCACATGCTCATCCTCGGCGTCGAGTCGCCCGAAGGGGAGATGACGTACGTCGCCGCAGCGTTCCCGAGCGCGTGCGGCAAGACGAACTTCGCGATGATGATTCCCCCCAAGCGCTTCAAAGGGTGGAAGATTTGGACTGTCGGCGACGACATCGCGTGGATGCGGATGGGCGGGGACGGACGGCTCCATGCGGTCAATCCAGAGGCCGGCTATTTCGGTGTCGCCCCGGGGACGAACGTCAAGACGAACGCGAACGCGATGAAGACGATTTCGCACGACACGATCTTCACCAACGTCGCCGTCACGCCGGACGGCGACGTGTGGTGGGAGGGCAAGGACGACGAAGCTCCGGCGGAGCTCACCGACTGGCTCGGGAAGCCTTGGAAGAGGGGGTCGCCCGAAAAGGCCGCCCATCCGAACGCCCGCTTCACGTCACCGGCGACCAACAATCCGGTGCTGAGCAAGCTGTGGGACGACCCGGAAGGCGTTCCCATCAGCGCAATCATCTTCGGAGGCCGGCGCGCGACGACCATCCCGCTCGTGATGCAAGCGTTCAACTGGATGAACGGCGTCTTCTTCGGCGCGACTCTGGGAAGCGAAACGACCGCCGCGGCCGCCGGAAAGACGGGCATCGTGCGGCGCGATCCGTTCGCGATGCTTCCCTTCTGCGGCTACGACATGGGCTCGTATTTCGGGCATTGGCTCGCGATGCAGGCTCGCCTGGTGCACCCGCCCAAAGTGTTCCTCGTCAACTGGTTCCGGAAGGACCGGGGGGGAACCTTCCTCTGGCCTGGGTACGGCGAGAACATGCGCGTCCTCAAGTGGATCGTCGATCGCGCGAGGCTCCGGGTCGGGGGACAAGAAACGCCCCTCGGCTGGGTGCCCAAGGCGGGCGATCTCGACCTCTCTGGACTCGACATTCCACACGAAAAGGTCGACGAGGCGACGCACTTCGACCTCGACGAATGGCAAGCGGAATTGGAGTCCATCGGGGGATTCTTCCGATCGCTCGGTCCGACGCTTCCCAGGCTGCTCGAGCTGCATCGCGAAGTGGCCCTCGAACGCATCCGGATCATGCGCGAGGCAATGACGAGCGCCCCTGTGATACCTGCAAAGGCGTGACCCGATTCGGACGCCGTCTTCTGATTTTCGCCCTTGCCGCCACGCCCGCCCCCGCTTGCACCATCAAGCCGTTGCCCAGCGACGCGGGAACGGGAGACGCGGGCTCGCAGACGGTGGGCGACCAATGCACGGCGATCGCGACCGAGCTCTGTGAGCAAGCCGCGAGCCGCTGTGGCTCCCTCGGCCCGCTCGACCAATGCGTCAGCTCCGAGGTGGTCGCGTGCTGCACCGGGAGCGCGTGCAGCGCGCTCTCCCTGTCGCCGGCATCCGCGGTCGACGCTTGCAAGCAGGCGATCGACGCGGAGGACTGCTACTCGATGACGATCAACGCGGCTCCGGCCGCCTGCGTTGGAATACCGCAGAAGCCCTGAGGGCTCGGCCCGGTAGCTTTTCCGTCCCACATCGGTGGTAAGCTTCGGCATGGCCGATGGCTCCGATCGCATCGAATCGCGACTGAAGGAAGACCGCCGCTTCCAACCCAGCCCGGCGTTCGTCGACCGAGCGCGTCTCTCGTCGCACCACGCGTATGGCGCGCTTTTCCGCCAGTCTATCGAAGAGCCAGAAGTGTTCTGGCGCGAGCAAACGACTGACCTTTCGTGGCGGACGCCGTGGAGCACGTTCTCCGAGTGGACGGTCGGCGCGAAAAGCGCGAAGGCGAAGTTCTTCCTCGGGGCCAAGCTCAACGTGACCGAGAGCTGCCTCGACCGGCATCTGTCGACGTCGCGGCGGACGAAGGCGGCGATCATCTGGGAAGGGGAACCCGGCGATACGCGCACGCTCACGTACTTCGAGCTGACCCGGCAGGTGATCCAAGCGGCAGCGGCGCTGACCGATCTCGGGGTCAAGGCTGGGGACCGAGTCGCCATTTACATGGGAATGGTCCCCGAGGCCGTCGTGGCGATGCTCGCGTGCGCCCGGATCGGCGCGCCGCACTCGGTCGTCTTCGGAGGATTCAGTTCGGACGCGCTGCGGGATCGCATCAACGACTCGGGGGCGAAGGTTCTCTTGACGCAAGACGGATCGTGGCGCCGCGGGAACGTGGTGCCGCTGAAGAAGATGGCGGACGCGGCGCTCGCGCAGACGCCGAGCATCGAGAAGGTCGTGGTCCTGCGCCGTATCGGCTCGAGCGAAGCGCCGGTCGTCATGTCGGAAGGCCGGGACATCTGGTGGGAAGACTGGCTCGCTCGCACTCCCTCGGCCACGAGCCTCGCGAAGGCGAAGAAACCGGAAGCGTTCGACGCGGAGCACCCGCTCTTCATTCTCTACACCTCGGGGTCCACCGGAAAACCGAAGGGCGTCCTCCACACGACCGCCGGCTACCTCGCCGGAGCGCACGTGACGACGAAGTACGTCTTCGATTTGCGCGACGAGGACGTTTACTGGTGTACCGCCGACATCGGCTGGGTGACGGGCCACAGCTACATCGTCTACGGCCCGCTCTCGTGCGGAGCGACCTGCATGCTGTACGAGGGCGCGCCGAACTTCCCGGATTGGGGCCGTTTCTGGACCATCATCGAGCGCCATGGCGTCAGCGTCCTTTACACGGCGCCCACCGCCATCCGGGCGTTCATTCGCGCGGGCGAAGAGTGGCCGAACATGCACGACCTGACGAGCTTGCGCCTGCTCGGAAGCGTGGGCGAACCCATCAACCCCGAGGCGTGGATGTGGTACCACCGGGTCATCGGCGGAGAGCGCTGCCCGATCGTCGACACCTGGTGGCAGACCGAGACCGGAGCCATCATGCTGACGACGCTTCCGGGCGCGGTCTTCACGAAACCAGGGAGCACCGGGCTGCCCTTCTTCGGCGTGGACATCAGCGTGGTCAAAGATCGCGGCGAGCCCTGCGAGGCTGGCGAGGGCGGCAAGCTCGTCATCCGCAGGCCGTGGCCGTCGATGGCGCGCACGCTGTGGGGCGACGACGAGCGCTACTTCAAGACGTACTGGGACGTCATTCCGAATGTCTACTTCACCGGCGACGGAGCGCGCTGCGACGAGGACGACTACTTCTGGGTGGTCGGCCGCATCGACGACGTCTTGAACGTCGCCGGGCATCGCATCGGAACCGCGGAGATCGAGAGCGCGCTCGTCAGCCATCCGTCGGTCGCCGAGGCGGCGGCCGTCGGTAGGCCGGACGAGCTCAAAGGACAGGCCCTCGTCGTCTTCGTCACGCTCAAGCAAGGGCAGGCGGCGGGCCGCGAGCTGAAAGAATCGCTCTCGGCGCACATCGACAAGGAAATCGGCAAGTTCGCCCGGCCGGATTCGATCCGATTCAGCGACGCGCTTCCCAAGACCCGGAGCGGCAAGATCATGCGTCGCCTTCTGAAGGAGGTGGCCGCGGGGGGCGAGACCAAGGGAGACACGTCGACACTCGAGGATCTCGGGGTGCTCGCGAAGCTCCGCGCCAGCGACGACGAGTAGGGGCCATGCCGGAAGGACGAGCCAAGGAGCGCTGGGGACTCCGGTGATCGCGGCGGTCCGGGTGGTGCTGCTCCTACTGGCGGGCGCCGCGATTGGGGCGGGCTTCACGCTCTCGGCGCAACGGGGGGAGCACGGCACGACACGGTACGGTTGTCCGATGCATCCGGACGTTACGGGCTCGGCGCCCGGTCCCTGCCCGATCTGCGGCATGGCGCTCGTTTCAGCCGAGCCGTCCGGACGAGACATTCCGGCTTCGTCGCAGGGCGTCATCCCAGCGATGAACGAGATCAGCCTCGCGCACCGTCGGTTGGCCGCCGATCGAATCGAGGCGTCTGCCTGGGTGGCCGATGACGACGACGACGTCGCGGCGCTGGTCTACCGCGACGACCTAGCCGTCCTGGCCGCCGACGAACACGGCACATTCACTTCAGCCGCGACGTCCCACGCGAGCGTCGAGGTCGAACGACGGCCCGACACGCCGCCTTCCACGTGGGACGCGTCCACGTCGAAGGTCCTTTTCCGCCCGATCGTGCGCGCACGACACTTGCCGCCGGGCGGCGTCGGACGGCTCGTCCTGCCTCCCCGAAACCGTGAGATCTTGGTCGTTCCGGACGCAGCGGTCCTTCACTCCGCCGAGGGCGCCTATGTCCTCGCCGCCATCGGAGACGGACCCGCGTTCGGCAAGCGATCGGTGACCATCGGCAAAGTCGTGCGGGGCTTCGCCACGGTTCTGTCCGGACTTCGCGACCAAGAGCGCGTGGTAGTACGGAGCGCGTTCGTTCTCGACGCCCAGCGCCGCCTGGACTTGGGAGGCGAATAGCCACCAAGCGCCGCCGCGTAGAACCCTGGTGATTTTCGCAGAGAGCGAGCGAGCCCGGCGGCGAGCGCGCGGAGCCTACTTTCTGTAGGCGAGCACGCTCGACGTCGGGATCGCGAAGCTATCGGCGAAAAGCGCCAGGGTTCTACGGTGTGACCAGCATGAGCCCGAGCGCTCCCTTGCGGAAGTACGGCGAGGCGTGGTCGACGAGGATGTCGAGTTGGTCGCCCACGACGCCGCTCGATGTCGCGTTCACGATGAGGTTCGCCGGGTCGATTGCCATGACCGCGGTGCCCGCCGAAGGCAAAAGGACGGTCTGGATTCCGCGAAGGGCCGGCGCGGTCACGTCGCCCAGGCTCCACGTTTTGTCGAAGATCGCACCGATGATGTGAAAGCTGGGCACGTGGGCGCCGCCGGCGCCGTGGTAGATGACGTAGCTTCCGGCCGCCTTGCTTCCGGTGAGCGGATGATCGACGAGCGAGCTGACCCTTCCGTTGTAGGCGACCACGTCGGGGACGAGCGTATTGAGCATCTTCAGCTCGTCGAAATTGCCGTTTGGATCGCGAAATACGTCTTCCTCGAAGATGTAGTGTTCGGATGCTCCTGCCGAGAGCATTCGATTGAAGCGATCGTCGCCGTCGATGTTTCCCCTGGAGTCGCCGGGCAATACGAGCATCATCCCGTACATGCCGAGGTTCATGTGCTCGGCGATGCCTCGAGGCGTCCCGGTCTCGGAGCAGTGATAGACGTAGAGCCCGGGATGCGTTGGCTTGATCGCGAGTGTCGCCTTGCTCCCCGGAGCGGCCATGATCATCGCGGCACCGCCTTTGAGGCCCACGACGGAGTGAAAATCCATCGAATGGGTGCTCGTGTTGGTGGCGGGATTGGAAAGAACGACGTTCACGGTACGATTGGCAACGACCTTGACGAAGGGGCCGGGAACGCGGGGCGTCCAATACGTTCCGGGCACGCTGGGATCATCCGTCGTGGCTCCGAAAGCCATGAAGTTCATCCGAACGTCCGACGCTCCGGACCACACCGGGGGGCTGATCGTCGGATCCGCCGGGGCGAGAACCGTATTGAGCTCGGCGACCGTGAAGGTCACGGTGGCTCCATCCGCCAGAGGCGCCGCCGGGACTTCGTTCGGATCGCGCGCGATGTCGTAGTCCCGGGCGTGGGCGATCGCGTACGAGTTGCCTCCGACCAGCGGCGAAATGATGGGATAGAGGTCGCTCGGAGGCTGCGGCGCCGGCCGTTGGATCGTCGACGCCTGCGCCTGCGTTTCGAAGAGGTCGATCGCATCACGCCGCTCGGAGCGAGAGCAACCGATGAAAGACACGACCATCAGCGCGCTGCCGACGTTCATCACGCGGCTCGGTCGCGTTCCGGCCCGCAGACAGTCGCCCAGACTCCGCCCCAGCAAGGTGCAATTCATGGCGCCACTCCTCTTCCCCTCGATAAACGGACCTTACCCGTTCGGACGCCCCCGGGCGCCGACGCCCTGAAGCCTCGGACAGCCGATCGCTCCTGTCAAACGAAAAGACGTAGCCAAGCTCGTTCGAACCGACCGGTCGCCCCTCATTCGATATTGGGTCGGGGGCAATGCCCCGCAACGAGCGAAGTCAGACCCATCGAGTGAGGGGAGTTCGCAAACTCAACGTTACGAAACCGTAGCGGGTGAACATTTCCCCTCGGGTGAGGCCGGGTGTACCCTGGCTCGCGTCGAGGCTGCCATTTGCGGGGCAGGCGGCGCGGGTCGAGCGCCTCGAGGTTTCCGGCAGGAGGATGTCCCATGATTAGCGATGCCGAAAAAGCGGCCATCAGTGATAGCTGGCGCCTGGTCGTGCCGATCGCGGAGACGGCGTCGGATCTCTTTTACAAGAAGCTGTTCGAGCTGCGTCCGGACTACCGGCGGCTCTTCCCGGAGGACATGACGGCGCAGAAGCGGAAACTCCTGGCCATGTTGGCATTCGTCGTAAAATCGCTGGATTGGCCCGAGTCCGCTTGGCGCGACACGGTAGCGGAAGAGGACGATCTGTGTCTGGTCGTTCTCGCCCTCGGCCGCCGGCATTCGGACCTCTACAAGGTCCCCGACTCCAGCTACGACTTCGTCGGGCAAGCCCTCCTCTACACGCTCGACTACGCACTCGGAAAGAAGTTCGACGCGCCGACGCGCGCCGCGTGGACGCGGGTCTACCAGCTCCTGGCCCTGACCATGAAGATGGGCAGGCTATCGGTTCCTGGGCCGAACAGGGCGGACGAAGCCCTCGGTCGCGTCATGGCCGCAGCGGCCAACGGTGCGCCCAACGGCTTCGACGGGCACGCGGACGGGCAAACGACGGAGGTGGGGTGATGCGCACGACGGTGATGGAGGGGAGCCTGTCGGAGTTCGACCTTTCGAGCGTCATCCAAGTCGTCAGCATCGGGCGGCAATACACCGGGGTCGAGCTCTTCGACGAATCGGGCAATGTAGTTGGCACTTTGTTCCTCAAGAGTGGAAAGATTCTCGAGGCAACGTCCGGGTCTTTGTCCGGGTTGGACGCCGTGGGAACGCTGCTCCGCGATAGTCGTCAAAGGCGGTTCTCGGTGTATCGCACGGAGCCGTTCGCGGACGTCCAGAGCCCGGTCGGTTCCGTCGGAGAAGTCTTGATCAAGATGATGCAGAGCGAGGCGACGGCGCCCGAGCGGATCGCCGTGATGGAGGGCCTTCTGTCGGAGTTCGACCTCTTGACCGTTCTCCAAGTGATCAGCATCGGCCGGCAGTTCACGGGCGTCGAAGTGTTCGACCCGTCGGGTAGGGTCCTCGGAAAGATCGAGCTCAAAGCCGGAAAAGTCGTCTCGGCAATCAGCGACCACCTGAGAGGCGTCGACGCCATTCGACGACTCGTTCGCAGCCCTTTCGACAGCCGCTTCGTCGTGCATCGGTCGACGGTCGAAGTCGGGGAGCAATTTCTCGGCTCGCTCGCGCAGATCTTGATGGAGCTCGCAGAACTCGATACCCGGTGGGGTGCGGTCGAGTCGAACACCGAGGGGAGGCGCACCGCAACGGCGAACGTGCCGTCGCCCGCAAAGGTCGCACCCGAGCGCGCTGCGCACGCAGATGCGTCTTCCCTCACGAAGGCCAAAGAAGACCCCGCCGAACCGGCGAGCCCCTCGGTGGTCGCCGACAGGCACACGAGCCCGCTGCCCTTGTCCGAAGGTGACGTGCCGGTGATCTGCGTGACGAGCCCCAAGGGCGGTGCCGGAAAGACGACGATCGCGGTCAATCTGGGCGTTGCGCTGGCGCGCCAGGGCCGCCGAGTCGTGCTCGTCGACGCCGACTACGACGGCGTTCTCCTGGCTCTCAACGCCCAGCCGAAGTCGAGGACCGGCGCATTCGATGTCGCCGCGGGCAAGGCGCGACTCGCGGACGCGGCGATCCAGACGCGGATTCCCGGTCTGCGCATCGTCCAGTCCGGAGATTCCGCTTCGGCGACGTCGCCGGCCGGATGGGCGCGCCTCTTCGACGATGCGAAGGCCGAGGCGGACATCGTGCTCGTCGACACGTCGTCGGACGTGCGCGGTCCGAGCGGCGAGGCATGCACCGCGGCCACCCACGCGCTCGTGGTCGTCGCTGCCGAACCGAGCGCGATCCGCGCCCTTCCGGCGCATCTGCAGCGATTGAAATCCCTCGGCAGCGTTCCCCCCGGCGTCGTCGGGATCGTCCTCAACATGCTGGACTACCGAGCGCGCGTCTCTCTCGACGTGCTCCGCGACCTCTGCGCGGGCCCGTCCGCCTCGTGGGTGTTCGATGTTCCCATCGCGCGATCGACCGCTTTCATGGAGGCGGTCGCGAAGGGCGTGCCGCTGTGCCGGGGCGATCGCCCCAATACGCCGACGATCGGCTGGGTGTTCGAGATGCTCGCCAGCGGCATCCTCGAGCGACTGGGGATCATCACGCCTTCGTTCGACGAGTCGCCCATCTTGTAAGGATCCCTCGTGTACGAAGCGGCCGTGTTCGAGCTCACTCCGTGATTGGGCGCATCGTCGCGTGGTGCACGCGCCGCTCGTGGGTGGTCATCGTCGCCGCCCTCCTTCTGGCGGTGGCGTGCGAGATCGCGCGGAGCTCGCTCCGGAGCGACGCGATTCCGGACTTGTCGAACCCTCGAATCGTTCTCGTCGTGGACTGGATGGGCCACCCAGCGGACGAAGTTGCCGTCGAAGTGACGGAAGTGCTGACGAGGGCACTGGAAGGCGTTCCGGAGACGACCGCCGTGCGGGGTTCGTCGATGGGCGGGATGGCCTACGTCGAAGTCGTCTTCCGATCGGCCTCCGACCTCGATGCCGGCAGACAGGCGATTGTCGCCACGGTGGCGAACGCGCGCGGCACTCTGCCCGAGAATGCGCGCGTTCAAGTCGGTCCCGTCGCTTCGAGCACGGGTTGGGTGTTCCAGTATGCGCTCTTCGATCCGAGCCACCGCCAACCGGCGGAAACACTGCGCCGGCTAGAGGACGACGTTCTCCGCCCGGCGCTCGAGTCGATACCGGGCGTGGCCGAGGTGGCCTCGGTGGGCGCCGGCGTTCGCGCGATCGAGATCGAACTCGACGCGGAGCGCCTCCGCGCGAGAGGCGTCGCGTTCAGCGACGTCGTCTCCGCCGTGCGCCCGCTCCTCGCGGCGCCCGCCCGAGCCAGGCTCGAGGACCTGGAGTCCGTCGCGCCGATCGGCGACGTCGGACGCGTTCACTTCGTCGACGACATGCCGATCGGGATCGCCGACTTCGAGGGCATCCAACCGGCCGTGGGCGGCATCGTCGTCGCACGCCACGATGCCGACGTCGTCGCGCTCCTCCAGCGGGTGAAAGAAGCGCTCGGTCGCGAGCGCTCGCGCCTTCCTCCTGGGATCGAGCTCGTCACCGTCTACGATCGCTCCGACCTCATCGGCCGCGTGGGAGAGACGCTGCTTCGTGCGCTCTGCGAAGAGGTCGGTGTCGTGGTCCTGGTCTGCGTCGCCTTCTTGCTCAGTTGGCGGAGCGCGCTCGTTCCTCTGCTGACGCTCCCGCTCGTCTTGCTCGTCGCCTTCGGGGCGATGTGGATCCTGGCGGTGCCGGCCACGATCATGAGTCTTGGCGGAATGGGTATCGCGCTCGGGATGGCGGTCGACGCCGACATCGTGGCGCTCGAGGCGTGCCATCGTGGACTCGAAGCGCTGGGGCCCGCGGCGTCGCGTGCCGATCGACGCGCCCGCCTCGTCGCCGCCGCCGGGTCGTTCGCGCCCGCGATTCTCATTTCGCTCGGCATCACGGCACTCGGCTTCTTGCCCGTGTTCGCCTTTACCGGCGAGTCCGGCCGGCTCCTCCGGCCCCTGGCGCTGACCAAGACGCTCGTCATCGCCGCCGCGGCGCTGGTCACGCTCACGGTCGGACCCGCGCTTCGAGAGCGCCTGCTCAGCCGGCGGGTGAAGCCCGAGCTCGACAATCCCATCACGCGGACCCTCGTGGACGCCTATCGGCCATTCGTTCACTTCGCCCTGAAGCAGCCCGTGCTGACGCTCGTGACCGCCGGGCTTCTGGTCGTCTCGTGCTTTCCGCTCGTGCCGCGACTGGGGGGAGAGTTTCTACCGCCGATCGACGAGGGGGACATTCTCTTCATGCCCAGCACCCTGCCTGGGGTGCCCCCCGACGTCGCGGCGTACCAGCTTCTCCAACAGGATCAGGCGATGCGCGGGTTCAAAGAAGTATCCACGATCTTCGGCAAGGTCGGGCGCGCGGACACGGCGACCGATCCTGCGCCGTTCCAGATGGCGGAAACGACGCTCCGCCTCAGCCCCCGGTCCGAGTGGCCGCGTCCGGCCCGGACCCGATGGTACTCGCGTTGGGCTCCGTCAGGCCTCCGGTCGGTGCTCGGTCTCGTATGGCCCGAGGCGACGCCGGAGACGATTCCCGAGCTCATCGAGAGGCTGGATCGAGCCACGCGACTGCCCGGCTGGATCCCGGCATGGACGGCTCCCGCCCGCGGTCGCATGGACATGATGTCCACCGGCGTCCGCACGCCCGTCGGCATTCGCATCGTCGCTTCGGATCCGAAACGCCTCGATGCGCTGGGGACTTCGCTGCGTACCATCGTGGCCAAGCTGCCAGGGACCCGAAGCGCCGTCTTCGAGTCGCTCGGCGGTGAGACCTGGCTCGACTTCGACGTGAATCCCGAGGCCGCGGCGTTGCACGGCGTCGACGCGTCGCTCATTCGATCGACGGCCCGACTCGTGACCACGGGGGGGCAGATCGGCGAGCTCGAACAAAACGGCCGCCGGATGCGCGTGCGCATCACCCCGGATGTCGAGATGCCGTCGATGACCCCGGGCACACCGAGCGCCGCGCAGGGCGCGCTTCGCGGGCCCGTGGACCAGCTGCGAGAGGTCACCGTGCGCCCCGCGGGCGGCGGACCCCCCGTCCCGCTCGGCATCTTGGGACGGCCCGTAACCGTCACGAGGCCGGCGTCGATCCGGAGCGAACGCGGCGAACTCGTCGCGTACGTGTACGTCGACCTGTCCGAGGGGACGGACCTCCTCGGCCATGTCGAGCGTATGCGGGGGGCGCTGGACCGGGCGGTCGCCGAGAAGGAGCTACGTCTCGAGCGGGGAGAGCGCATCGAGTGGACTGGGCAGTACGAGCTATTGGCGGCTGGGCAGCGGCGATTGAGATGGATCGTCCCGATGGTCGTCATTTCGACGCTGGCCCTCCTCTACCTCCAGTTTCGCAGCATCGTGGAAGCCCTCATCGTGCTCGCTTCCCTGCCGTTCGCGCTCGTGGGCAGCGTGTGGACGCTCTTTCTTCTTTCGGTTCCGCTCTCGGCCCCGGTCTGGGTCGGTCTTCTCTCGACGGTGGGACTCGCGATGCAGACCGGCGTCGTGATGGTCGTGTACATCGACGACGCATTCTATCGGCGCATCCGCGACGGGAGGATGAAATCCCGCGACGACGTCGTCGCGGCCCACGCCGAGGGAACGGTCAGGCGGTTGCGACCGAAGGTGATGACGGTCGCCACGATGGGCGCCGGTCTGCTTCCGCTCCTATGGGCGGAAGGAGCGGGGGCGGAGATCGTGAAGCGGATCGCAGCGCCGATGATCGGCGGCCTGGCGACGAGTGCGTTCTTGACGCTCGAGGTGCTGCCGGTCGTATACACGATTTGGCGGTGCAGGCAGCTCGAGGTAGCCCGGAGAACGGGAGTTCCCATCGAAGCCGTCGTGGGGCCCGCCCCGCGCTGGGCGACTCTCGGAGCGGATTGGTCGCATCAATCGCCCCAAATTTGGAGCGCGTAGTCGCCGCCCCCCATTCCGACACTGACCACCACGCTCGCGGCGTCGTCCTTGGTGAAGCACACAGCGCCGTCTTCCAGGACGACGGGGCTGGGATCGTCCGTCGAGTCTTCGCCGACTGCGACGCCCGCCGAGTCTTTGACCGCGACATCGAGGTCTCGGATGCTTTCGGCGGCTTGCGCGTACACGCGGTAGCAATGCCCCGCCTTCGCTTCCAAAGGAAAGCTCTGGGGCTTGTCTTGGTCCGCCTGCTTTCCGATCGAAGTCTTGCCGACAATCTTCATTTTCGTCGCGTCTTCGCAGCGCTTCGCGAGCGCCGCAACACCGATGGACACTTCCTTGGACGTCGACTTGTAGCCGTGGTGGCACCGTGACCACGATGCATCCTTTTTCGTGGTCGCCACGGTGGACGAGGGCGCCGGGACCGGCGCCAAGGGAGCCGCCGTCAAGGGCACGCTCGACGCGGGGGACGCGCTCGCCGCGCCATCCGTGGGGTGGGCGGGCGACGAGGACGCCGTCGATGCAGTCGACGCCGGTGAGGCCGGGGGCGGCGATGGCGTCGTCCTCGGCTGACCGGCGCACGCGACGAGCGCGCAGAGGGTGCCTGCGATGAGAGGAAGCGAGATCTCGACTCGGTGGCGCATGACCTGCGCTTAACCTCCACCGGCGGGCGAATGGCAAGCGCAAAGGTCGCGGGCTACATGCCGCGTGTGGCAAGGCTCATCGTCGTCGACCCGCGTGCCCCCGACGCGGCCTCTATCTCCGACGCGGTTCGCGTGCTTCGCGCGGGGGGCCTCGTGGCACTGCCCACCGAGACGGTCTACGGCCTAGGCGCGCGGGCGCTCGACGATCGTGCGCTGGCGCGTGTGTTCGAGGCGAAGGGCCGCCCTTCGCACCACCCGCTCATCGCCCACGTGCTCGACGAGAGCCAGGCGCGCGCCCTCGCGGCCCTCTGGCCCGGCGGCGCGTCGCGGCTTGCGCGGGCGTTTTGGCCGGGACCCCTGACCATCGTGGTGGCCCGGGCGCGCCATGTACCGCCCGCGATCTCCGGAGGGGCCGACTCCATCGCGCTGCGCGCGCCGTCACACCCGGTGGCGCGAGCGGTGATCGCCGCGCTCGGCGAACCGGTCGCCGCACCGAGCGCCAACCGCTACCAAGCGCTGTCTCCGACGACGGCCCAGCACGTGATGAAGCAGCTCGGGCACGCGATCGACCTCGTCCTCGACGCTGGGCCCTGCGACGCCGGTATCGAGTCGACCGTCATCGACCTGCGCGGTCCGATCGCGCGCGTGCTGCGTCCGGGCGCGCTCGACGTGGCCGCGGTGCGCGAAGTCCTCCCCGATGTCGAGTCTCGGTCGGAAGACGCCCCTGCGGATCAAGCGCGAGCGTCGCCGGGGATGGACGCGCGTCACTATGCCCCCCGCGCGCGGCTCCTTTTGGCCGCAACGGGAGACGACGCGTGGCGGCTCGCCCGCGAGCTGTCGTCGTCGGGCAAGCGCGTCGGGCTCGTGGTGCGAAGTTCGCCCGGCGGCGCACCCGCCGGAATCCTCGTCCGCGAACTGCCTGACGATCCGGCAGGATACGGGCGGGCGCTCTATCGCACGCTCCACGATTGCGACGACCGGGCGTGCGACGCGATCGTCGTCGAAGGCGTCCCCGGTGGCGACTCGTGGTCGGCGATAGCCGACCGCCTGCGCCGCGCGGCCCAATGACGGACCGGCCGTCGGTCAACCCGCGCGCAGCGCGTTCTTCATTGCAGGATGGCCCGCGAGGGTACGAAGCGCCTTACGAAGGAGCGACTTGCCCGGTTCTATCCGGTGCCACGGCGAGGCGCCGCTCGGGTGCGGCAAGGCGATGACGTCCACGTCGCGCCCGTGCCAGCGCGCCCGCCGCTTGCCGCCCACGATCTCGACGAGCGCCGTCTTCGCTCCCATGACTTGCTCGATCGCCAGCGTCCCGACGGCCAGAACGAGATCGGGCTCCAGAATCTCCGTCTCGCGAACGAGCCAGGTGTTGCAGCGCTCGACCTCTGTCGCGTCCGGCCTTCGGTCGCCCCCGCCGCTCGCCTTGCCGGGAAAGCATCGGGCGACGGCCGCCATGTAGACGCGCGAGCGAAACGTGGCCTCGTCGACGCCGAGCTCCTCCTCGAACCACCTGAACATCGTACGGCCCGCGGTCCAGGCGAAGGGCCGCCCGAACGCCCCCTCGCGGGGCCCGGGAGCCTGTCCGAGGAGGATGACGCGACTGTCGACCGGCGGCCCGTGCACGACGGGACCGATCATCTTCGGGCACGCGCGGCACGCCCCGAGATCGCGGTGCAAGAGCTCGAGCGCTCGCTTCTTCGGCGCGAGCTTCATCGGCGGAGCTCCGTGCGCTCCTCGATGCCTTCGTCCCCGAGCTCACTCGCCTCTTCGGTTCCCACACGCCTGCGCTCCGCCACCCGCACGCGCGCGTCGAACTGCTCGCCCGTGGCCGGCGCCGACCGGTACCAGACCACTCCCTGCTCGTCGACGTCGACCGTCACGCGATCGGGCTCCTGCTTGGCGAGCCGGGTGAGCATCGCATCGGCGTCGGCGACTCCTACGCCCAGGGCCCGAGCGGCGTCCCCGGCGGTCACCGCACCTCGGTGCGCCGTGAGGGAAAGCAGCGCCTGCTCGCGAGCCGCCCGCTCGGTGTCGACGCCGGAGCGGCGCAGCGAGCGACCGGCGGTGACGAGTCCCCCGCCCACGAAGAGCACGACGAGCGCGATGGGTAGCGCGACCGCGAGCGCGAGCGCGACGGTCCACAACGCGTAGAGAAGAAGACCGAGCCCGAGAGCCGTCGAAAGGCCGACCACCACGACGAGCCACCCGACGACGTTGGCCACGGCGCCGCCGAACCTCGCCGGTTTCCCCGCGAGATTCACCGAAGGCCCCGAGAGCGGCGTTCGAAGCGCTCCGCAAGCGGTGCAATAGGGGAGCGCACCGTGGAACACGATGGGCGCGTCGCGACCGCAATGGGGGCACATGGCAAGGAAGGATGAGGGTGCCGGGGCGGGCGTCAAGACTCAGGCTGCGGCAGGGCTTCCCGGCGGTTGGGAAGCTGGCGCCTGCGTGCGCAGCCGACTAGACTGAGCGGGCGCGCCTAGGCACCGAAGGAGGCGCCCCGATGGTCGATAAAGTAAAGAAGATCTGGCTGGACGGGCAGTTCATCGACTGGGACGCCGCAACGGTTCCCATCCTGACCCACACGTTCCACTACGGCCTCGGCGTATTCGACGGAATGCGGGCCTACAAGCGCGGCGACGGGGGGACGTACGTCTTTCGCCTGCGCGAGCACGTCGATCGGCTCTTCGACTCTTGCAAGATGTGCTTCCTCAAGCCGGAGCACACGCGCGAGCAGGTCATGAGCGCGTGCGTCGAAGCGCTGCGGATCAACGACATGCCTGACGGGTACCTACGGCCGATGGTTTACATCGGCGAGGGCGCGATGGGAATTTACGCGCCGAGCAACCCGATTCACACCGCGGTCATCGCGTGGAAGTGGGGCGCGTATCTCGGCGAAGAAGCGCTGAAGAGCGGCATTCGCGCCAAGATCAGCTCGTTTGCGCGCCACCACATCAACGTGGGGCTGGCGAAAGCCAAAATGACCGGGCAGTACACGAATAGCGTCATCGCCAAGCGAGAAGCAAAGCTCGGCGGGTACGACGAGGCGATCCTGCTCGACGTGAACGGCCACGTGAGCGAGGGGTCGGGAGAGAACATCTTCGTCGTGCGAAAGGGGGTTCTCTATACCCCCGACCTCTCCTGCTCGATCCTCGAGGGGGTCACGCGCGACACGGTGATGACGCTCGCGCGAGAGCTCGGAGTTCCGGTCGTCGAAACCCGCCTCACGCGAGACCAGCTGTGGATCGCGGACGAAGTGTTTCTTACGGGGACCGCCGCCGAGGTGACACCCGTGCGAGAAATCGACAATCGCTCGATCGGCGAGGGGAGCGTCGGGCCGATCACCAAGAAGATTCAGACCCGGTTCTTCGACGTCGTGCGAGGCAACGACACGTCGCACCCCGAGTGGCTCACGCGCGTCTGACCGGTTTCTTCCGAAGCGGTCGAACGGCCGAAATGGCGCGGGCCTTCGCCATCCTCGCGCTCGTCTGCGGAGCGTCGTCGGGATGCAGCGGGGCCCGCGCGACCCGAGGCGCCGAAGGGCCGCACCCGCAAAACCCCTCGGCGGCCTCGTTCCCCGACGACCTCGCTCCCCTGCCCCGCTACTACTCCAAGCGGCTGGCCATGACCCTCGCGCTGCCGGACGGGAAGGCGTGGCGAATCGACGACCACTCGCGGCCCGAGCTCGTCGCGACACACCCGCCGACCCTCTCGAGCGTCGTCGTCGCCGTGTTCCACGCGGACGAGATCGTGGGCCGGACCCAGTGCGAGGCGCTGTCGCGCGC
Organism: uncultured Polyangiaceae bacterium; assembly: GCA_964628155.1. GTDB lineage: Bacteria > Myxococcota_A > Polyangia > Polyangiales > Polyangiaceae > Palsa-1150. The sequence continues at coordinate 34,522 of CAZVPE010000034.1, forward strand.
CCGCAACCTCGTGCCTGCAGGCGACTTGCGCACGCTCGAAGACCAGGCGGCGTTCACGCAGCAGGCGTTCGACACGCGCGTTTGGGTTGCCGTGGATGCCCGGGGCGGGCCGGAGGGCGCGCTAATCGGTTACGTGATGGCGTTCGGAGGCCTCCTGCGGAAATGCTTTGCGTTCGTATTCTCGACGCAAGTACGCGGTGCCGCCGAAGAGCCCGTGCTCGCCTCGCGGCTGGCGTTCGCCAGGGCGCGCATCCTCGGCGGTCTCGTGCTCGACGACGTGTTGCAGCCGCGCATCGAGCACTAGCAGTTCTGAATTCTTCCCCGTAAGCGTGCCCGTGCCCGTACACGAAACCTCGTGCGACGAGGTGCCGATAATAGGGGTG
>CAZVPE010000035.1:0-24546 GCA_964628155.1 uncultured Polyangiaceae bacterium
CCCTTTCACGGCGAATATAAGGACGCGAGCGGGGGCGTCAACACGCGCGTGCGGAGTTGCCACTCCCTTGTCCAGCAATTTGCATCCATCGGCGGTTTCCTGGCACACGGTACCTCTCATGCGACCTCAGACCATCCTTATTACGGGCGCCTCGAGCGGGATCGGCCGTGCGCTCGCGCTTGAGTATGGCCGGGGTGGCGCGAAGGTCGCTCTCTGTGCGCGTCGTGTCCCCGAGCTCGAGATCCTGTCAGGCGAGATCCGGAGCGCGGGCGGCAGTTCGATCTGCATCCCACTCGATGTTTGCGACGCGGACGCCGTAGCCGAAGCGCTCGGCCGTGCCGACCGGGACCTCGGCGGGCTCGAGATGGTGATCGCGAACGCGGGGCGCGGCACTTCTCGCCACAGCAGTCGGCTCACGTGGCCGGAAGTGGCCGCCATCCTCGACGTCAACGTCCGCGGCGCGATCGCGACTCTGGTCGCCGCGATCCCCATCTTTCTCGCGCACAGGCGAGGTCATCTCGTCGGAATTTCGAGCCTCGCTGGGCGGCGGGCGCTTCCGATGTCGGCGGCCTATAGCGCGAGCAAGTCTGCTCTCAGCACCTTTCTCGAGTCGCTTCGGATCGATTTGGCCCATGCCGGCCTCCGCGTCACCGATGTGCAGCCCGGCTTCGTCTCGACGCCGATGATCGCCGACTCGACGCACGCTAGGCCCTTTTGCTGGCCAGTCGACAAGGCCGCTCGCCATATCGTCCGCAAGCTCGAGGGAGCGCCGGCGGTGGTCGCCTTTCCGTGGCCTCTCGTGCTCGCCACCTCTTTTGGCCGGCTGCTTCCCGCGGCGATTTACGACCGATTGATACGCGCGAGCAAGCCTTGAAGCCGCTCGGCGGCAAGCGCCGCCTCGGGCTGCGTCTTTCCCTCAGCGGCAAACCGCGCTCGGGAGAGCGCTTCGACTTCGCGTCGCACCCGCTCCCAGGCGGCCTCCGCGAGCGGGACACGATCGCGGTTGACCCAAAGCCAAGCGAGCGCCGTGGCGTCGCACTGGAGCTCCGTCCACGCGACCTGTGCGAACGGTCCATGGTTGTGAAAGTGCGCCCAGTCGTGCAGTCCCCAGAAGAGCGCGTTCAAGTTGTCTGCTGCCAGCCAAAGAACATCCCGTGGTCGCAATCGGCGGGCATACAGCCCGTCGGTGGCGTCGTCGATCGCCCAAGGTGCGAGCGCGTCTTCGTCGCCCAGTCCGAGCCCGATGGCGTGCAGGCGCGCGAGCTCGCGGGGCAGGAAGGCACCGGGCCGATGGGCGCCGTCCGCATGCAGGACGAAGACCATCCGCGCCGGATGCGAGCCGTCTATCGGGGTCGCGTCGTCCCAATGCGTCCGCGGCCGCCGCCACTCGAGTTCGTCGCTTGCACACCAGCCGAATGCATCGAACACGCCGGCAGGAACGACGCATGCGGCGGGGGGTGTCGAGAGCCGCAGTCTGTGCTCGAACCGTCGCATCGAGCCGTAGTAACATTTCACAAGGGGCTCGGCACTTTGCACCCCCTGGTGGTCCGCGCTAATGCTGACCGACGAAGGACCGCGATGTCTCCGACGCAACCCTTGCCAGCCAAAAAAGACGTCGCGCTCGCGTTTCTCGAGCGGTCGAGCGTGTACGTCCACCTCGATCCGCGCCCGCCCGCCGTCATCGTTCCTCCGCGATTCAAGACGCAGCCGAAGCTCATCTTGCAAGTCGGTCTGAACATGGCGCTGCCCATTCTCGATCTGCGCGTCGACGACGAAGGAATGGGCTGCACGTTGAGCTTCGATCGCAAGCCGTTCTTCTGCGTCGTCCCCTGGGCGAGCGTCTTCGCGATGGTAGGCGACGATGGGCGGGCAATGGTCTGGCCGGACGACGTGCCGGCGGAGGTGACTTTGCAAGCGAAAGAACCGCCGCGTGCGGTTGCCCCGCGCGAGCCGCGCGAAGGGGCGCCGGTGGCGCCGCCCGCCGCCGGTGGCGAGACGGCCGAAGCCCCGAAGCCGAAGCGCAGAAAGCGACCGGTCCTCGCGGCGGTCAGCGACTCCAACGCGCAAGAAGGCGGGGGCAAGGCCCAGAGCAAGTCGGTCCGCTCGATTGAAGTGAGCGAGCGCACTCCCCGCGCCGCTCACGCCACTGCGCCGCGACCCGCCGTCGCGCCGGCCCCTGCGCCCACGCCGCGCCCCGTGGGCGGCTCGCGAAAGCGACGGAAAGAGCTTCCGCCCTATCTTCGCGTCGTCAAGTAGCAGCGCCATCCCGGCGAACGGAGAGAAGCGCCTGGGGGATGAGGGCTTGCTCGCAGCTGGCGTCGCGCCCTACAACGTCACGCGCTTCAGCCGATCGATCGCCACGGCGAGCTCCTTCAAACTCTGCTGCTGTTCGACCGAGCTCTCTTCGATCCTCGTGGCGGCCGCGACGAGCTGCTGACTCCCGCTCGACTGGGCTTTGTGGCTCGAGTTGAGCTGATTGACCATCGACGAGATGTTCTCGATCGCGCCAGAGATCTGGCGCCCTCCGCGCGATTGCTCTTGCGACGACCGCTCGACGTGTTGCGTGATGATCCGCATCTTTTCGGCGCTCTTCATGATGAGCTCCGAGCCGCGAGCCTGCTGGGCCGTCGCGGCGGCGATCTGCTGCACGGTCTCGGCGATTCGCCCGATGGAGTCGGTCACCTGCCGGCTCCCTTTCGCTTGCTCTACCGTTGCGCGCGCGATCGCGCGCACCATGTTGGTGCTCTTCTGCGAGCTCTCGAGGATCTTCTTGAGTGCGCGCTCTGCCTCATTCGAGACTTCGACGCCGCGATCGACGTTGTGTGCCCCGCGTTCGACCGCCGTGATGGCGTTTCGGCTCTCGGCCTGAACGGTCTTGATGAGATCCGTGATTTCTCGGGTGCTCGCGCCCGCCCGTTCCGCGAGGTCTTTGATCTCGTCCGCGACGACGGCGAAGCCTTTGCCTTGCTCGCCTGCCTGGGCGGCGATTATCGCGGCGTTGAGGGCGAGGAGGTTCGTCTGTTCGGCGACGTCGTCTATGACGTTGACGATTTGCCCGATCGCCTCGATGCGAGAGCCAAGGTTCGAGATGACCGAGACGGCCTCCTGCGAGCTCTCCTTGATGCGGTAGATTTCGCTGATCGTCTTGAGGATCGCCTCGGCTCCCTTCTCGGCGTCGAGGGCGACTTCCTCCGACAGGCGGGCCGTTTCGTTGGCGTTGCTCTGGACCTGGTCGATCGAGACGTCCATCTCGTTCATCGAGCTGCTCGTCTCTTCCGCCGTGAGCGAGAGCGCGTCGACGTTCTTGGCGACCTCTTTGATCGAGTACGCCATCTCTTCGATCGAGCTGACGGTCTCGCGCACGCTGCCCGCGAGCTCGCCGATGTTCTCGGCCACTTCGTCGTTGGTGGCGGTCATCTCCAGGATGGAGCTGCTCGATTCCTCCGCGCTCTGGGTGAGCGCCTCGATGTGCTTGGCAAAGTCGCTGACGGCCCCGGTCAGATCCCGGATGAGATGGGTGGTCTGATCGGCAGCGGTGGACTGCGTTTGCGCGTTGGCGTCGAGGCGTTGCGCGATGTCCTCGAGCGTTCGCTCGTACTCGACGACCTTGTCGTGCTTGGCCGCGAGCTCGCTGCGGTCTTTGCTCCGCTGCTCGGCGGTGTTCGCGATCGCTTCGTAGAGCCGCAGCAATTCGCCGGTCGCGTTGGGGGGGACAATGGGCCTTTCGCCGCCGCCCGCCCTCCGCGCCGCCTCTGCGACCGAACCGAGCGCAGCTCCCTGCCAGCCGCCCCCTCCGGCGACGACGATGCCGATCGCGCCGGCAAATGCGACCGTGACGACGTACGCGGCCATGTAGCTCCCCGCATCCCGGGCGACGTACATGCCTGCGACTCCCATGACCAAGACGATGAGCACGCCGGTCATTTGCCTGGGGGACAGCGTCATCGAGTCCAGCGAAGGTAACGGTCCGAGCGCTTCCGACGCAAGGAAAGCGAGCCGCCCTCCCCCTCGGAGGCGGTACGACATTGGGCGAAACGTCGCGTAGACTGACGGTCCTTGACCGCCGTTCCTCCCTTTCCACCTGACGGACCCCGGTGCGTGGCCGGTGTTCCGCTCCGCTTCGAAGACGTCGCGCAAGACGGCCGGCTCGTGCTCGAGTCGCTCCCGACGGCCCTCGCGACGACCGTCTGGAGAGGGCTCTTGTCGGGGTCGGACGTCGAACGCGCCCTCACCGGCCGGGGGATTCTTCCCATCCTCTCGCGCCTTCGAATGCAAGGGACGGCCGGGCCGTTCTCGTCGAACGCGAGCGTGCAGGCCGAAGGGACGTTTCGCTTTGCTCCCGCCGCCGACGGTCGTTTCAAGCTCGACATGTGGGCCGATCTCTATGCGCCGATCGGCCGGACGTACAGTCCGGCCGACCCGGCCGGCGAGCGCGCGCTGGCGGGGAGAGTTCTCGCCGAGCATGTTCTGACGCGCCCGTTCGCGGCGCCGGGCGAGCGCCGAGTGACGACCGCGGATTTTTCGGGAGTGCCGGGAGCGCCGAGCGTGGCCGAGCTTCTCCCTTCGCTCCCGCGGTTCGAGACCATTGTCGCACTCCCCGAGGGGGCAAAGCCGCTCGAGCCGGCCATGCGCCTCGACCCGGTCCGGCTGGCCTTCGGAGTGGTGCACACGGATAGCAATCGCCACGTGAACTCGCTCGCGTACCTGCGGCTCTTCGAAGAGGCTGCGCTCCGGAGATTCGTCGCGCTCGGACGCCGCTCGGACGTTCTCGCGCGCACCGTCGACATCGCGTACCGCAAGCCATGCTTCGCAGGGCAAGTTGTCCGCGTGGCCCTGCAGACATTCGAGGTGGACGGGAGGTTGGGTGTTGGAGCCGTGCTCGTGACGGAAGCGGACGCGGCGGGCGAAGGAAGCGTCGACGTCGCGCGTGCCAACGCCTTCGTGCGCCTGGGTTTCGAAGAATGAGCAGTCCCGCCGCGCTCTCGACACAGAACGATCTGTCCGTTCTTTTTTCCAATGTGCGCGGCGGGGCGCGTCGCGTTCGCGACCGAAGGGTCCTCGCCTTTTTCCTTCGCCGATGCACTACGCTTCCGCGCGCCAAGGAGTGCCTGTCATGCGCGTATCGATCCTTTGCCTCGTGATGTCCGTGTGCGCGGTTCTCTCCGCCTGCGGCGGAGGAGCTTCCCCGCCGAAGAGCGAGGCGACTGCCGTGGAGGCGACCAAAGAGTCCCACGCCGACACGCTGAAATCCGCCCCGACGGCTACGACGTCCGCCGAGAAGGTGCCCGTTTCGCAGGGCACGAGCGCCGGGGGCGATCTCGTCGCGCCCGCCTCGGACGACCCTTGGATGGCCCCTCATCAGATGCCTTCGGGCGACGTGCTCAAGACGATGCGCGCGGCCCAGGGCAAAGTGACGGCCTGTTGGAAGGCAGCGAAGAAGCGCGATCCTTCCGTGAGCGGGGAAATCAAGATCAAGTTCGTCATCACCCACGAAGGCGCGGTGCGCGTGTGGCGCAACGAGGATTCGTCGGTTGGCGATGAAGACTGCGTCAACTGTGTCGGCGACGTCATTAAGTCGCTCCAGTTTCCGACGCAGAAATCGCCCGGTGACGCCTGGGGCATCTACCAAATCAACTTCGGCGGATAACAGGCCGAGAGCTTCCCCTTGCAAACTTGGCCCCGGGGCCGGCGGCCGATGAAGATTCGCCCTACATGCACGCACGCTGGGCGATCGCGCTCGCCTTCGCACTCGTGTCGGCGCTCGCGACCGGACAGGCCTACGCCTGGCAGGAGGCGCACCAGACCGGCCATGAAGCCGTTTTGGTCGTGGATGCCCGCGGCGTCGCGGTGGTCGAGCACCGGATCCGCTGGCAGGTCGCGCACGGCCCGCTTCGATCCATCGACCTCCTTCACTTTCCCGCGAGCGCCGATGTCGACCCGCTGGTGTCCATCACCGCATCGGACGGGCGGGCGCTGAGCGCGTATGCGGCTCGACTCGACGACGGGACCGTGCGCATCCGCGCAGACGAGCCGCGGGCGCTCTTGCGTGGGACATTCACGTTTACCGTCCACTCGCGGATAGACCTCGTGGCCGCCCGCGCGCTCGTGCGCGATGGCGGGATGTGGCGCCTGTCCTGGTCGGAGCCTGCTGTCACGGACGGCGTCGACGGGGCGCGCCTGACCGTGGACCTTCCGGCCGCGCCGGACGAACCGCGCCCCGTCGTGCCCGAAACGGGCGCGATCGACGAGAGTGTGACGGCCACGATACAGCGGGGCGCGGACCGCGACGTCCTCGACCTCGTGCACGCCCACGTCGCTCGCGGGGAGGCGATGACGTGGACGATCCGTCTGGATCCCCGCGCACTCGCTCTCGCGGTCGACCCTCGGGCGCTCTCTCCTGCCAAGGCGAATTCAGTCTCCGGGCCGGGTCGCTGGTGGGAGGTCCTGGTCGGCGCGTCCCTCCTCTCCGCAGCGGTGTCGTTCGGGATGCTGGTCCAATGCAAGTCTCGCGCGTTCGGGCTGGCGTGCGCGTTGCGGGGCGGCATCGCGCGAGCGCTTTTGCCCCTGCCCGATCGTCCCCGCGCCATTCTAGCCGGGATCGCGTTCGCGCTCGGGCTGGGGCTCGGGCTCGGGGGCATCGGCGATGCGACCGCCGGCGCGGCCTGCGCAGCCATCGCCACGCTCGCGGCAGCCCTTCGAGCTCCCCGTTCTCTGCCGCGGGTCCGCGGTCCCGGTCGTTGGTTGGCGCTCCGCGCGGAGGATGCGTTCGCGCTTCCCGAGGTCAAGGGGCATTGGCTCGACATCGATTCTGCGGTGGGCCGTGCAGCAGCGCTGGGCGCGGGCGTCCTCGCCGTCGTCGCAGCGCTCCTCGCGCGCCGCTTCGACCCCGACGCTCCGTGGGTCGTCGCCCTCGACGCAACGGCGCTCGTGCCGCTCTTCATCACAGGGCGCGCCTCCCAGCTCCCCCCGGACGGCGTGCGGTCGGCCGTACCCTGGCTCGCGCGCGCGTTCCGTCGCTTGCGCACGGTCTCCGGGGTAAGGGTCACGCCGTGGGCGCGGGTGGCGCCGGACGGGTTAGCGGCTGACGAGCTTCGATTGCTCGTGATGCCGCGTGTCGCGACGCCGGGTCTCATCGGCTTGGAGGTCGGCCTCGCGTGGAGCAGTACACCGGTCGGCTGGGCGGCCACACCGGAGGTGCTCGTGCGGGTGGTCGACGGCAGCGCCGCGGCCCAAACGCTGGTGCGGGAAGTCCCGAGCGCGCTCAGCGCGCCCGGGCGGCGCTCCGACGAACGTGTCATTCGCCTGCTCCCGCACGCTCCGACGCGGTCGTGCACGGTCGCCCTGGTCGGTGCCCTTGCGGGGGCGCTGACCCCAAGGCAGGCGGCGACGGGCCCGAGCACCGCTCCCTGCGTCAGGCCTGACGCGCGGCGACTTTCGGGTGCGTCATTGAAATCGGGCGCGGGGGCGGCAATCGCGGAGTAGGCTTGCCCTATCGTGCTGGGCTTCATCTGTCATCGCGCGTTTGTGGACTTGCGCCGATGGAATGCGGCTCGCCCGACCCTACGTTGGAGTCATCGTGCACCCAGCTCACATGAAGACCGCTGCGTTCGTTCTTTTGGCCTTTGCGTTTCTGTTGGCCGCGTGCGGCGGCCGCTCCGTGCTCGACGTGCCCGTCGACTTGAAGGACTCGGGGACGCGCGACGGCACGACCAAACCACCCGCGTGTAGCGCAAGCACCTGCCCGGCCGGCTGTTGCGACGCGAACGGGATTTGCCGGCCCGGGGACGGGACGAACGTGTGCGGCTCGATGGGGAAGGCGTGCCTTGACTGCGTGGCCGCAGGCTTCGAAGCCTGCGACCCGGCCACCCACGCGTGCAAAGTGGATGCGGGCGTCGCGTGTGGTCCCGGGACGTGCGGCGGATGCTGCATGGGCAATGCGTGCTTCATGGGAAGCGACCCGTCCACGTGCGGGTCGGGCGGGCAAGCGTGCGTTTCGTGCGCAGCCGTCGGGGAGCAGTGCATGGGTCAGAAGTGTCAGGCGGCGGTCCCTCCGCCGACCTGCGGACCGGGAACCTGCGACGCGTGCTGCCAGGGGCAGACGTGCACCGTCGGTACGACCGCAATGGCGTGTGGAACCGGTGGCGCCCAGTGCGTCGCCTGTCCGCCCGGCTCGATGTGCACACCGACGGGCGGGGGCGGAGGCGTGTGCCAGAAGGCCGCATGCGGCCCAGCGAATTGCCCGGCGGGCTGTTGCGATGGGATGGGCAACTGCCAGCCCGGCAACATCGGTGCGCGGTGCGGGCACGGAGGCGCTGTTTGTCAGGTTTGTACGCAAGGAGAGTCTTGTTCGAATCAGCAGTGCGTGAACGTCCCGCCCCCTACGGAGGCCGGTGCTTGTAGCGCGCAAAACTGCCCGACCGGGTGCTGCGATTCCGCGGGCGATTGCGTTCTCGGGACCAACGCCACGCTGTGCGGGAGCGCTGGCAACGCGTGCCAGTCGTGCACGTCGCAGGGCGAGCAGTGCCTCAATCAACGGTGCGTCCTCGTCCCCGACGCGAGCGTTTGCAACGCTCAGACGTGTCCGGCCGGGTGTTGTGATACGGCGGGCACGTGTGTGACGGGCGGCTTCGACACGCAATGCGGCGACTTCGGCGGCGCGTGCCAAAACTGCTTGAACTCGCGTTCGTCGTGCGTCGGCCAGCGCTGCGTCCAACCCTGCGACTTCCAGACGTGCCCGAACGGGTGCTGCGACCAAGCCGGGAACTGCCGGCCGGGCACCGGGGCCACGCTGTGCGGAACCTTCGGCAACTTTTGCCAAGATTGCACGCAGTCGAACAACTACTGCAGCGACCAGCAATGCCAGTTCTTCGCGCCCGACGCCGGGATATGCGATTCGCAAACGTGCCCCTTCGGTTGCTGTGACCCGTTGGGCAACTGCCAGCCGGGGTCGCTCACCAACGCGTGCGGCAACTTCGGCAATGAGTGCCAAAATTGCAGCGCCGAGTTCAATGGAGGGGGAGTTCAGTGCGTCAACCAGAACTGCCAGTTTGGCGTCACCGCCGATTCGGGGGTCTGCGACGCGCTGACGTGTCCGACCGGTTGTTGCGACAACTTCGGGGTCTGCCAGCAAGGGGTAACCGGGCTTTCGTGCGGTAACTTCGGCGCCAACTGCCAGAACTGCGTTTCGAACGGCGACTACTGCTCCACCAAGCAGCAATGCGTACCGCTGTCGAACGACGCTGGCCCGACGTGCAACGCGCAGACGTGCCCGTTCGGTTGCTGCGACGCGACCGGCACGTGCCAGAGCGGATTCAACGCCAACACCCAGTGCGGCGGCGGCGGGAGCCTCTGCCTCGATTGCACCAAGTTCGGCGCCACGTGCATCGGTCAGACGTGCTACAGCCCAGACGGATCGTCGCCCTGCTCGCAGAGCTGCGCCGGATGTTGCGACTCGACCGGGAACTGCCAGGGCGGGTTCCTGGATACCCAGTGCGGGGAGAACGGGGGGGCCTGCCAGAATTGCACGACGCTCAAGCCCGCGTCGACCTGCGACGTGGCCGTTGAGCCGCGACTTTGCACGAGCCAGCAAACGGTTTGCCCGGGCGTCTACCCGGCCTGTCCCGCGCCTCTGCAACAGCCGTCGCCCACCCGCATGATGGCGTGTTCGACGGCCGATCTCCAGAATGCCGCCGCGGCGTGTTCTGGCGGTGCGAGCACGGCCTCGTGCAATAGCTTCTTCGGCTCCGTGAACGCCGCGTGCAACACCTGCTTGGCGCCCTTCGACGTCGACTTCATCGCCCAGAGCGGAGTGCGGCTGTGCGTCGCGCCGTTCGTCGACGCGACCTGCAACCACAACAGCGCGTGCATCGTCGACTGCACGGCGGAAAGTTGCTTCAACTGCCCGGACACCCCCTCGACGTCGTCGTGCGAGACCCAGGTGCAAAACGGGACCTGCGCGACGTACACGCAGGCCGACACGTGCGTCGCCCAAGCCCTCGCCGGGACGGGTGCCGTGTGCAATCCGGCCACGTACCAGGGAAACTTCGGCGCGTGGCTCCAGGCGGTCGGCGCAAAATACTGCGGTCCGTGACTCTGGGCTAGCCTCAGAAACTCCAGTCCCGGCCGCACAGCCCGGAATTACAAAACCATCGGCGAAAAGGAGCAGGCCTCTACGTGCTATAGCCCTGCCCTGCACCAATGGATTCGAACGCACCCCGCGTCCACCGGCAGCAGGCCTTGGCCGCGTACGTCGAGCCGCTCGCCGTCGGCCGCCGCGTGGCGGTTTTCGGCGATGCGTCGCTCAGCCTCGGGCGTCGGCTCGCGGAGCTCGGCGCCCGATCGGTGCAGGTGTGGGATCCCGATGTCGAGCGCGCGCGCCGGCAGACCGAGCTTGCTCCCCGAGGCGTCTTGGTGCGACCGTTTCCGCAGCGCGTCGCGGTCTCCGGCGAGGCCAATGAATCGCGGGGCGTCTTCGACCTGATCGTCATTCCGGACCTCGAAATTTTCGACGATGAGGTCGATCTGCTCGCTCGGGTGAGGGGGCTCGTCGGCGACGAGGGTTCCGTATTGGTCTGTGCGCCGAATCGCGAGGGCGAAGAGGACACCGACTCGTTCGATTACTACGAGCTATTCGATTTGGTCGCGAGCGAGTTCGACGACGTGACCATGATCGCGCAGCTGCCCTTTCAGGGCGTCGCGCTTGCCGAGCTCCTCGAAGAAGGGGAGGACGGGTCGCCCGCGGTGACCGTCGACACGCAGCTCGCCGGATCCAACCGAGCCCCCGAGGCCTACATCGCTCTCGGCAGCCAGCGTGGCGTGCGCCTCGATCCGTATGCCATCGTGGAGCTTCCGCCGGGCATCGCACCGGACGAGGAGTCGGACGACGCCGAGACGGCTCGCGTTGCCCTCGCTCAGGCTGCGATCCGGGTCGCCGGGCTGGAGGACGAAGTCGCGGATCTGCGGTCGCGCATGCCGGAGCTCGAACAGAGGGCTCGCGCGGCGGCGGCGCTCGAAGAGGCCTTGCGAGAGCGTTCGACCCGCGTCGCGGAGCTCGAGGTCGCGGTCGCGGCGCGTTCGCGGGACGTCCTCGATCTCTCGCGAGAGGTGCACCAGTTGCGTGCGATGGCGGAGGCGGAACGCGCGGGTTTGGCCGCGCAGCTCGAAGCGCTCTTCATCCGGACCGAACGCGCCGAGCGCGCGCTGGCCGCGTCCGAGCCCGAGCAATTCCAAGCGGCTGAGGCGCACGCCGTCGAGCTCGGGCGTTATGAGGAAGTCCTCCGGGATCGTGCGCAGGCGATGCGCGCGCTCGAGGTGGAACTCGTTCGCCGCGAGCGGATGGTCCGGGAGCTCATCGACGCCATCGAAGAAACCGGCCAGGCCGTCGCCGGCCCGCCCCCCCAGCGGGCGCGCGACCCGGAGAAGGAAGCGACCCCAGGGTACGCCGCTCATCCGCCGCCGCTCGTTCCGCCTCCGTCTCCCGTCTCCCACTCCGAGCGAGAGGTCTCACCGGAGTACGCGGCCCTGGTCGAAGCCAACGCCCAGCTCCGCCAGAAGCTCGATGCCCTGGCGCTCGACCTCGCGCGCCGCGAAGGTGAAGCGCAGGCAAGCGCGTGGGCCATCGCGGAACTCGAGCGCCGATTGGAGACCCAGTCCGCCAAGGCCCCGCCGCTGGCCGACTCCCGCGCGGGAGAGGCCACCACCCCCTCCGACACGGACGATTCCGAGGCCAAGCGTCTTCTTGCCGCGGCTTTGGACGAGCTCGACGTCTTGCGCCGGGCCCTCGCGCAGGAGCACGAAGCTCGGATGCGGGCAGAATCCCCCCGAGAGCCCCTCCAGGAACGCGCACAAGAACGCGCACAAGATTGACAGGCCTCGGTCGAGGCTTAATTTGACGGTGCCCGAGCGCCCCTGGGACGCCCCAGGCGTGTAGGTAAGGCGCCGAAGAGACCCGAACCATCGATGTCTTCCAAGCGCGACTACTACGAAGTCCTGAGTGTTTCGCGTGAAGCGACGGTCGACGACCTGCGAAAGGCGTACCGTCGCGAGGCCCTCAAGCACCACCCGGACCGCAACCAGGGAGATGCGGGGTCCGAAGCGAAATTCAAAGAGATAAACGAGGCGTACCAGATCCTCTCCGACGAAGAGAAGCGTCGGGTCTACGACCAATTCGGCCATGCCGGCCTCGATGGGTCGGCGGGGGGAATGGGCGATGTGTTCGCCCACATGCAAGATCTATTCAGCGAGATGTTTTCCTCGCCGATCAACTTTCAATCGGGGCAAGCCCGCCGCGGCGCCGACCTCCGCGTTCAGGCCCGGCTGACGCTCCGGGAAGCCGCTTTCGGGTGCAAGCGCGAGCTGAACGTGCGCGCTCCTGCAACCTGCCCGGACTGCGCGGGCAGTGGGGCCAAGGCAGGCTCGAAGCCGGAGACGTGCCCCCAGTGCCGCGGCTCCGGACAGGTCTCGAACGCGCGCGGCTTCGTCATGTTCACCTCGACTTGCGGGCGCTGCCGGGGGGCCGGCCGGGTCGTCAAACATCCGTGCCCTACCTGCGGCGGACAGGGGGCGGTCGAGCGTCCGCGCAAGGTGAACGTTACGTTCCCCGCGGGAATCGACGCCGGCCAGCGGCTGCGCGTCACGGGGCAGGGCATGCCCGGGCCGAACGGAGCACCGTCCGGCGACCTCTACGTCGAGGTCGACGTGGAGGCCGATCCTCGATTCGAGCGCGACGGGGCCGATCTCGTCGAGCGCGTGCATGTCCTCTTCACGGAGGCGGCGCTCGGCGCGGAAATCCAAGTGGAGGCGCTCGAGCCGGACGAGGAACTGACGGGCCTTCCCCTCTCTCTGCCGCCGGGAACACAGTCCGGGGAAGTGTTCACCGTCAAAGGCCACGGCATCCCCAGGTTGGACGGGCGCGGTCGTGGAGCGCTGATCGTCGTCGTCCAGGTCGACGTGCCCAAGGCGCCGACGGCGCGGGCGCGCGAGCTGCTCCAGCTTCTCGATGAGGAGCTGCGGAGCGGGGGCGTGACGACGGGCAAGCGAGCCGCTGCCGCGAAGTAAGGCGAACTGGGGGTCGGCCGTGTCGGTGGACGTCGAGGCGCTCAAGGCGAAGCTCGCCCAAGTGTCGACTCTTCGACCGACCGGCCGCGTGCTCGGGGTCACGGGGCTGAGCCTTCGCTTCATGATGCCCGGGGTGCGGATCGGCGACGTGGTCACGGTGCGCCGGCGGGGGATACCGCTCGCGTGCGAAGTGGTCGGATTCGATCGCGGCGAGGCGATCGGGATGCCGCTCGGAGTCCTCAGTGGCGTCGGGCCGGACGACGAGGTCGAGTCGACGGGCGCGCCGTTTCAAGTGCGAGCGAGCGACGGGCTCCTCGGGCGCGTCTTGGATGGCCTTGGGAGGCCGTTCGACGGCGGGCCGCCGGTCGAAGGCGAGTGGGTGCAGGTCGACCGCGAGCCCCCTACGGCGCTCGGCCGCCGGCCCGTGGCGAAGCCCCTTGCGACTGGCGTACGCGTCATCGACGGCCTGCTCACGCTCGGTGAGGGGCAGCGCGTCGGCCTCTTCGCGGGCTCCGGCGTCGGAAAGAGTTCGCTGCTTGGCGCGGTGGCGCGTGGGGCGGAGGCCGACGTGGTCGTCGTCGCCTTGGTGGGGGAACGCGGTCGCGAGGTAGGCGAGTTTCTCGACGGGGCGCTCGGGGCCGAAGGTCGAAAGAAAAGCGTCGTCGTCGTGGCCACGAGCGACGTCGCGGCGCTCGAGAGACTTCGCGCGGCCCAGGTGGCGACGGCCTACGCCGAGCACTTCCGCGACCGCGGGGCGCGCGTGCTCCTGCTCGTGGATTCCGTCACGCGCTGCGCGCGAGCGCTGCGCGAAGTCGGACTGGCCGCGGGCGAGCCTCCCACGCGGCGCGGTTATCCGCCCAGCGTCTTCGCGATGCTTCCGCGGCTGCTCGAGCGCGCCGGGCAGGGCCCGACCGGGAGCATCACCGCGATGTACACGGTGCTCGTCGAGGGGGGCGACATGGACGAGCCCATCGCCGACGAAGTGCGCGGCATTCTCGACGGCCACATCGTGCTCGATCGAGGGATCGCCGCGCGGGGGCGTTACCCCGCGGTGGACGTCACCGTGTCGCTTTCGCGCGTGATGGACGGCATCGTCGGCAAAGAGCACCGCGAGGCAGCCCGGCGCCTGCGGACACTCGTGGCGACCCACGAGGCCAAGCGCGATTTGGTCTCTCTCGGCGCGTACACGCCGGGCAAAGACAAGGAGCTCGACGAAGCCTTGTCCCGAATGGGCCGCATCGAAGCGTTCTTGCAGCAGGGCAGCGCCGAGAAGAGCGGTCTGGCGGCCACGCTTGCCGCGCTGGTTCAGGCGGTCGGGTGAGTCGCCCCGTCGTGGGTGCATCGATTCGAAGCACTAGACCCAGATCGCCGACGTGCTACTTCCTTCGCCGCTCGGGATGACCCTGCTCCAAGTCGCCGGCCTTCGCTTTGGATACGCAGGTGACCTCCTGTTCGAGGATGTCACGTTCAACCTCGACTCGGGCGAGCGCGTGGCCCTCGTCGCACCCAACGGCAGCGGAAAGACGACCCTGCTGCGTCTCATTGCGCGGGAGCTCGAGCCCGATGCCGGCTCCGTCGTGTTGCGCCGCGACAGCGCGCTCGGCTTCTATCGTCAGTCCCACGAAATCGCGGCGGACGGCGACGTCCTCGGCGCCTTCCTCTCCGGCTTCAGCGAAGTGGTCGAGCTGCGCCAAGAGCTCCAGCGTGCTCAGGAAGAAGCGGGTAGCGGGTCCGAAGAGGCGCTCGACCACCTCGCGAAAGTCACCGACCGCTACCACCTCGCCCATGGCGACGAGCTCGAGCACCGGGTCGCCGCGCTTGCGAGCCACCTCGGTTTCTCGCCCCGCGATCTCGCGCGCCCCGTCGCGTCGCTCTCCGGGGGAGAACGTGGCCGGCTGCGGCTCGGCGTCGTGCTGGCCCGGCAGCCCGACGTGCTCCTTCTCGACGAGCCGACCAACCACCTCGACCTCGACACCATCGGGTGGCTCGAGACCTGGCTCGTCGACTACCGTGGCGCGGTGCTCATCGTGAGCCACGACCGCGCGTTTCTCGACAACACGTGTCGGGCGACCATGGAACTCGGCAAGAAGATGTTCCGCATCTACCCGGTGCCTTACTCCGAGTACGTCGAGCTCCGCGCCGCGGACCTCGACCGCGAGCGCGCCCTCGCCGAGCGGCAGCAGGGCGTGATCGCGAAGACGGAAGACTTCATCCGGCGCAATATCGCCGGGCAAAAGACCAAGCAGGCGCAGAGCCGCCGCAAGATGCTCGAGAAAATGGACCGGCTCGAGCGTCCGGAGGACGTGTGGGCGTCCGCGGAGCGCGTGGCGTTTCGTTTCGCGCCCGCGGCGCGCACGGGCGACATCGTGCTCGACGCAAAGGACCTCGGAGCGGAGCGGGGTGACCGCCGCCTCTTCGACGGTGTGAACTTGCTCGTTCGGCGCGGCGAGCGCATCGGCGTCGTCGGCCCGAACGGCGCCGGCAAGACGACATTCTTGAACCTGCTCTCCGGCCGGGGAGGGGAGCACGATCGAGGAACCGTCAAGCGGGGCACCAACCTGCAAGAGGGGTACTTCGATCAACACTTGGGCGACGTGGACCCCACGCTCACCGCCGTCGACAACGTGCGGCAGGTGCGCGGCGATTTCACGGTCGAGGCAGCCCGGCAATATCTCGCGCGGTTCCGCTTCTGGGGCGACGATCCCCTCCGCTCGGTCAGCGGCTTCTCCGGCGGCGAGCGCTCTCGACTCGCGCTGGCCAAGCTCCTTCTCGAACCGAGAAATCTCATTTTTCTCGACGAGCCCACCAATCACTTGGACATCGCGGCGTCCGAAATCCTCGAAGAGGCGCTCGTCGCGTTCGATGGAACCGTGATCCTGGTCTCGCACGACAGGCGGTTTCTCGAGAACGTGACGACGCGCATCGTCAGCGTCCGGGACGGCAAGGCCGACGTGTATCCAGGGGGGTTCAGGGACTACGAGCACGCCCAGAAGGCGGCGCTTGGCGCCGAGAAACGGGATTCGGCGCAGCATGTCGTGCCGGCTTCGCCCGGGCGGCTGCGGGAGCGCGAGGGCGCGACGGCCGCGGCGCCGGCGGACCTCGATGCGGCCAAGCAGAAGTACGAAGTGCAGCGGCAAGCCGCGAGGGTGCTCGAAAAGAAGAAACGCAGGATCCAGGAGCTCGAGTCGTCCCTCGCGGCGGGCGAGCGGGAGCTGACGACGCTACGCGGCAGGCTTCGAGAGGCGCCTGGCGAAGACTGGGAGAAGCTTGCCACCATGGCTCGCGACGAGCAGGCCCTTTCGAAGAAGGTCGATGCGATGCTCCTCGAGTGGGCGAAGTTGTCGGAGGAGGTGCAGTGACGGGCGATCGAGCGAAGCTCCGGCGCTCTGCGATCGCCCTGGCCGCCGTTTTCTTCGTGGCCCAAGGCGTCGCGTGCAGGCGCACGCACCCCTCCGCGGCAACCGACGTGCAGCAACCGCCGACCGTCAAAGACGACAGCGACGCGTTTCTCCTCACGTGGATCGACGACAAGGGGGACTTCCACGTCGAGACGCGCGTCGCCGACGTGCCGATCATGGGTCGCGACGCCGTGCGCGTGGTCGATCCCGGCCGGGACGAGGCGGCCAAGCCCGACCAGGTCTTCGTGGTCGATATGCGGCAGGTCCGCCCCGACGGCACATACCCGGTCCGGACGATGGCCCGCACCGATTTCGACGCGATCGCCCTTGCTCGGCGGGAAAAGGCGGGGCCAACGCTCGCGAAC
Organism: uncultured Polyangiaceae bacterium; assembly: GCA_964628155.1. Taxonomy (GTDB): domain Bacteria; phylum Myxococcota_A; class Polyangia; order Polyangiales; family Polyangiaceae; genus Palsa-1150. The sequence continues at coordinate 16,820 of CAZVPE010000035.1, forward strand.
GCGGGGCCGCCTCCCTCGTCGAGCGCGACGGCCGCAGCCGACCCGGAGCCGGGCGCGGCCCAGCCGGCGACGCGCGGCGTGGTCGTCATCTACGGCGCGGAGTGGTGCGGCGCGTGTCACGAAGCGGCGAAGTACTTTCGGCGCAAGGGCATCGCCTACATCGAAAAAGACATCGAGAAAGACCCGGCGGCCGCGAGGGAAATGCAACAGAAGCTCGCGCGCAACGGGCTCCACACGGGATCGATCCCCGTTCTCGACGTGCGGGGCAAGGTGATCGTCGGCTTCAGTCCGGGGCAGGTCGACGCGGCGCTGGGAGCTGCCCTTTAGGTCGCGACCTCCACGCCGATCTCACGGGCTCCTCGCGCACCGGACGCCGTCGACGATGGCGCGGTCCATCGGTTTGTCGCCGCTGCCGCCGCGCGACGCAGAAAAGAGGTCTTGCGGGTCGGTGGCCCACCCGCCTCCGCGCTGCGTCTTGTACGAGACGTCGGTCAAGAAGACGCAGTCCACGCACGGCGTCACGTACGGCGCGTTGTAGTCCAAAATCCATTCTGTCATGTCGCCAGCCAAGTCGAGCTGGCCCCACTTTCCGGCGCCCAGGAGCGCCGTTCCGACGGGCGCGATGTTCCCCGCCCCCGCGCAGTTCCCTTGCAATCCGGGGCCGGTCGGGCCGTTCGGGTAATAGCAATTGGTGATCGCGTACGCGTTCGCCGTTCCCGGATCCGTCGATCCCCAGGGGTACACGCGCTGCTCGCTGCCGCCCGCCGCGGCGAACGCGAACTCCGCCTCGCTCGGGAGAAAGCCACCGTCCCAAATGCAAAATGCGTAAGCCTCGTACCAGTCGATGCAATTGATCGGCAGCGTCTCGTTTGGTCCGGCCGCATCCGTCCACGTGGCGAACGACGGGTCGCAACCCAGGTTGTTTTGCCAATCGGCCGTGGTCGTCGCGAGATACGCCCCGTCTTCCTGAAGCCATCCCGGCTCGTAGCCCCCCGAGGTCACCGCTAGACCCTTGCCCCCGTTCAAGTGCGTGTGCTTGCCGGAGCCCGGCTGCGGGGCCCATCCCGCCGCGCTCGCCGCGACGAACTGCCGAAACCGGCCCACCGTCACCAAGTACTTGTCCAAGCGGAACGCGCTCACTTGCGCGGGATCGGCTGCGCCGGCGTCGACGCTTGCAGCGTAGGGGTAGGTCCGGTCGTACGCTCCGCCCGGCACCGAGGGGCTCGTGCAGCAGTCTTCGCCAGTCGGGCCGCAGTTGGTCGTCCCCTCGGTGCTGGTCTTGCAACTCAGCGCTTGCGCGGCGGCGCCCCTCGCCTCGGGCGAAGAGCCGCAACCGACCAGTCCACCCGCAATCAGTGCCCATAGACCGAGGGATTCCATGATCGTGAAACCTCAACGGGTGGGTATCTTAGCGCTTCCTCCTCGCGACGACGCGCGCATAGAGGTCTCGCTTCGGCCGCCCGCTCCAGGCTGAGAGCCGCTCGGCGATCGCGCGCGGGTGCTCGCCGCGCGCCAGGCCCTCGTCGATTCGAACGTCGACCGTCGCGTCGTCGAGCCGGGCGTCCCGCTCTTCGGGGGCGTGTGCCCCGAGCACGATGGCAATCTCACCCACCCATTCTCTCGAGTCGCCCGCGAGCGCTTCCAGCGTACCGCGCACGAACTCCTCGTGCACCTTCGTGAGCTCTCGGGCGACGCACGCGTTTCGGGCGGGCGTCGCGTCGGCGAGATCGCGCAAGGTCGCGCCTGTTCGATTCGGCGATTCGAAGAGCACGACCGCCTCGGGCGTTTCGCACACGACCGCGATCGTCGCGCGCCGCGCCGGACCCTCGCGGGGCAGAAAGCCGACGAATCGGAAGCGCCCGTCCGCCGCCAGTCCGCTGGCGACGAGTGCGGCGAGGACCGCGCTCGCGCCGGGGATCGGGACGACCCTCACTCCAGCGCCGATCGCCGCCTCGACCAGGGCCTCCGCCGGGTCGCTCACCCCGGGGGTTCCCGCGTCCGTCACGAGCGCCACGTTCTCGCCGGCCCCGAGGAGTTCGATGACGCGCGTCAGGTCCCGCTCGCTCGCGTGCGCGTCCAGGCGGTCGAGGCGCTTGCCGGGGACTCCGAAGTGCGTGAGCAGTTGTCGCGTGCGGCGCGTGTCCTCCGCAAGCACGCGGTCGCACGCGCGCAACGTTTCGAGCGCTCGCTCGGTCATATCGCCTAGGTTGCCGATGGGCGTTGCGACGACGAAGAGCGATCCGCGAGCGCCTACCTCGCGCATCGACGGGTCACGCCACCCCGACCGCGTCGCCCATCTCGTCGCTCAGGAATTCGCGCAGTCTGCCGGTGAGCCGCTGCTCGAGCTGCCGGACCCGTTCGCGCGAGATCCCGAATCGGTCGCCCAGCTCTTGAAGCGTCAGCGGGTCGTCCGCGACCAACCGCTCGTCGAAGATGGCAAGCTCCTTGTCTTTCCCCTCGAGCGTTTTGCGGAAGCTCCCGAGTTTGTCCTTCAGCAGCGCCTGAAGTTCGCCGTCGGCCATGATCGCCTCGGGGCCCTCGACGAGGCTGGGCATCATGTCGACCCGGGCGATCGATCGCCCCTCCGCGTCGCCGACCGGCGCGTCGAGCGATTTCTCGCTCGCTTGCAGGCGCACTTCCATCTCGTCCACTTCGTTCTCCGGGACGTTGAGCTGCTTGGCGATTTCGGCGTTCGTCGGATCGACCCCCAGCGCCTGCAGCTCAGCGCGCTTCTTGCGCAAGTTGAAGAAGAGCTTGCGCTGCGCTTGGGTCGTTCCGAGCTTTACGAGCCGCCAGTTGTTGAGGATGAACCTCAAGATGTACGCGCGGATCCACCAGGCCGCGTACGAGGACAGCTTGACGCCTCGATACGGGTCGTAGCGCTTGACGGCCTGCATGAGGCCGATGTTCCCCTCCTGGATGAGGTCCATGATGTTCTTGTAGGCGCGGCGGTATTCGTAGGCGATCTTCACGACCAAACGCAGGTTCGCGGTCACCAGGCGGGCCGCCGCCGCCGCGTCTTGCGTCGAAACGAACTTGACCGCGAGCGCCTGCGTTTCTTCAGGCGGAAGGAGCGGATGGCGCTGGACCTCGCGCAAGTACATCGACAGGGCGTCGAAGCGCTCGATTGACGCCTCTCCAGCGGCGGGCGCGGCTTCGCGCAGCGACGGGTGAGGTGCCTCGCCCTCTTCCTCCCCGTCGATCGCCGGGCCATCGATGACGTCGGCGAGCCCTGTGCTCGCGTCTTGGCTCAGGAGCTCTTCGCCTTCCGCATCGGGCTCGGAATCTTGCTTCGACTCGGTCAGCTCCTCTTCCGGAGAAGATTCGGGTGCGCCCGCTGCCTCCCGCCTCGCGGCTGAATGAGAAGGTGGGGGCGCGGAGGTCGGCGAAGCCTGGTGCCCCTTCGAAGCCCGGGGCGGCTTCTTGCCTTCGACTTTTGCGGTGTCACGCTTTGTGGTGCGGGGCAAGGCGCTCCTCAAGTGGTTGCGACGCGTCGGGGGGGCGTAGCACGTGTGGGGGCTCGTCGGTACCCGCGGTACCCGTTCGAGGGACGTTGAGTCACCAAAACCCAGGCGAATGGGAGGCCGATTGACAACGCGCGAACGCTCGCGCAAACGTCTGGGTTCGCGCGCCCGCGGCGCCCGCGTGCGCGTGCACGCCATCCGACGCCCGTGCCAGCTCCTCCTTCTCCTCCCAGCGCGCCGTCCCCGCCCTTCCCGTCCACCCCCCGGGAGCCTTTTCTCGCGAGCGTCTTCGCGCGCCCGGCGGGCAACGACGCTCGGCAGCGCATCAAAGCATGGGCTCGGGCGACCGCGGCGCGGTTGGCGGAGCTCGGCTACGACGTGAGCGCCAGCGACGCCAACACGCCGACGGGAACGGAGCCGGCGGCCCAGTCTGCCTCCGCCCGTTCGACCCGAGTCGTCCTCGCCGAGAGCGACAAAGGTGGCGGTGAGGAGGCGCGCGCGAACATTGCCGTCTTGGTCGACGAGCAGCACGTGGAAGTCGCCGTCACTCTGCCACCGGCCGACGCGACCGCGGCCCGCGCGCGCATCGCCGATCCGGTCCGTGCCCTCGAACTGACGACCGCGTTCGAGGCGCTGCCCGAGCAGTTCGCCATCGGCGTCGCGGGCGACGAAGCGCGAGCACCCGCACCGCGCGCCTCCACCGATCAGTTGCGCGCGCTGCTGGATCGCTCCGAGCGCGAGCAGCGTGCGCTCTGGCTCGGCTGGAGCATCCCGCGCGAAGTTGCGGTTGCTCACGCCGTCCTGCTCGACGAGCAGCTCGAGGATGCCGTGGTCGCTCTCGGCTCGGTGCTGGCCGTGCTGGCGCAGCCGCCGGGTCGGCACGCGCCGGTACCGCGGGAGCGAGCCGCCTCTCGGCGTCGCGACAAGCGCGACGCGTCCCGGGGGGACGACGAGCGCCCCGGGGCGAAGCGCAGGGCTCGGGCGCGCGACGAAGGCACGGCGCTCGCCCGCGCGGGGCACGGCCAAGAACCGGAGCAAAGCGACCGAGAACCGGAGCCGGCCGCCGAACCGGACGCGCGCGACCCCGACGGCGCGGGCTCGCCGCGCGGGCAGCGGGCGAGCTCCAAGGCCCCCGCACGCGCCGGCATCCGGCTTCGCCGGACCCGAGGCGCCGACCCGGGCAGGTCGATCGAGAAGGGCTCGCAGGTCCGCGTGCTAGGCGGCCCGTTTTGCGGCAAAGTCGGCGTCGTGCAAGAGCTCGACGCGAAGGGAAGGGCCCGCGTCATGCTGGGGCTTCTCGCGGTCCGAGTCGACGTGAGGGACCTCGCGAGGTGCGCAGAAGGGCGCAATCGACCACTCATGTCGACCTCCCACCGGAAGAGGATGCCGGTCCGATCATGAGAACGGAGGCCCCCCTTCCGGCATCGATCTCCGACGGACCACAGGTGACCAACGCCCCAGTCGCGCCGGCGCGCTACCCAACCACACTCCGGACGCAGTTGCGGCGCCACTTGCCGCAGTACGTCATCGGCAGTCTGATGCTGGCGACGTTCGAACTTGCGAGAAACCGCATTGATTTGCGGTCCGAAGCGGCGATCGACCTCGTGTTCGGGCCCCACCCGCTAGAGGCATGGAAACCGGCGGCCACGATGCTGGCGCTGGCCGTCGCCGCGTTCGTCGCCCGCGTGGCGAGCCGATGGTTCATTTTCAACGCGGGCCGGGACGCGGAGTACGAGCTCCGTCTGGAGCTTCTGGCCAAGCTCCACCAGCTCGGGGCGGCGTTCTATCGAAAAATGTCCGCCGGCGAGATCATGAGCCGGTCGACCAACGACCTGCAGCAGGTCCGGATGCTCTTCGGCTTCGGGATGCTCAACCTAATCGGGCTCTTCTTCGTGTTCCCGAGCGCCCTGCAGGTGATGCTTCACGTCAGCCCGAAGCTCACGATTGCTTGTCTCGCGAATCTGCCCGTGATCACCCTTTTTACCCGCTGGATTTCGCGGGGCCTGTACACGCGCATGCGCGAGAACCAGGCGTCGCTCGGCCGCATGAGCGACGTCCTTCAGGCGAACCTCGCCGGGGTTCGAGTCGTCCGTAGCTTCGCCCTCGAGCAGCGCGAGCGCGAGCGCTTCGAAAAAGCCAATCGCGATTACCTCGATGCGAGCCTGTCCCTAGCTCGGCTTCGCGGGTCGCTCGCACCGACGATCGGCGCCGTCGCCTCCGCGGGCTACCTCGTATTTTTCTGGTATGGGTCATCGCTCTTGCTCCGCGGTCCCGACCACGGCGGCCTCACGCCGGGAGCATTCTTCGCGTTCTGGAGTGCGTTTGCCCGGATGACTTGGCCGATGATCGCAGTCGGCTTCTCGGTCAGCGTCGTGCAGCGAGGACGAGCCGGCTTCTCGCGCCTACGGGACGTGTTCGATGCCGTGCCCGAGGTCGTCGATGGTACGCGCAAGGCTCCGAGGCACGTCGGCGGTTCGCTTTCCGTCGAGCACCTGGGCTTCTCCTACGGCGCGCGCGAAGTGCTTGGCGACGTGAGCTTCAAGGTCGCGCCCGGCGAGTCGCTTGCGATCGTCGGACGGACCGGATCGGGAAAGACGACGCTCGCCATGCTCCTCGCGCGACTGCTGCCTACCCCCGCCGGCACTGTCCGAATCGATGGGATCGACGTTTGCGAGCTGCCGCTCGCGTCGGTGCGATCGGCGATTGGGTACGCGCAGCAGGACGCCTTTCTTTTTTCGACCACTGTCGCCAGAAATATCGGGTTCGCGCTCGACGATCCCGAGTCGCCCGAAGCGCTTGCGAAGATTCGTGACGCGGCGCGCGAGGCGCAAGTGCTCGAGGAAGCACTCTCGCTACCCGAGGGGTTCGACACCGTCGTCGGCGAGCGCGGCGTCCAGGTTTCGGGGGGACAAAAGCAGCGCATCGCCCTGGCGCGCGCGCTCCTCTGGGAGCCGAAGATTCTCATCCTGGACGATCCGCTCTCGGCGGTCGACACCAAGACCGAATCGGCCATCTTGGAGGCCATCGAACGGCAGGCGTCGCGTCGAACGGTGTTGCTCGTCACCCACCGGATCGCGGCCGCGTCGCGCTGTGACCGCATCATCGTCCTCGACGAGGGCCGCGTCGTCGAACACGGTCGTCACGAGGATCTCCTGGTCGCCGGCGGGATCTACGCGGCATTCGCCGAGGAACAGAAGATGGCGCGGGAGCTCGAGGAGCTCGACGTGCCTCCGGTCGATCCCGAGCGCGTGTCGGCGCGAGCGGCTGCGTCGTGACCGACCGAAGGTCCCGCAAGCCGGCGACGCGCGCCGAGCAAGCCCTCCAGAAGTTCCACGAGGAGGGGGCGATCGGGAAGGCATACGACGGGCGTCTCCTAAGGCGAATGTGGCCTTTCGTTCGCCCGCATGCCCGCTACGTGGTGGCCTCGCTCGTCACGCTCGTCTTCATCGCGGCGATCAATCTGGCCCGCCCACTGATTCTCGGCGACGTGGTGCGACGGGCCGGGGCGAGCGACGCGACCGGCCTTTTTCGCGACGGGCTGGCCCTTGCCGGGCTGCTCGTCGTGCTGCAGTCCCTGACCTACGTGCAAATGTACACGATGCAGATCGCCGGCGCGCGCGCCATGGCGGATCTGCGGAGCGTCATCTTCCGATTCTTCCAAAAGCTGCGCCTTCGCTACTACGATCGGACGCCGGTGGGCCGGCTTGTGACCCGCGCGACCAACGACGTCGACGCGGTGAACGAGCTCTTTGCCTCCGGAGGGTTCAACGCCATGGGCGACGTCCTGTCTCTCGTCGGCGTCGTTGCGATGATGCTCGCGCTCGACTGGCGGCTCTCGATCGTGTCCTTTCTTGCCCTTCCGCTGGTCGGACTCATCGTCAACTTCGTCCGAACGCGATCGCGGGCGGCGTACCGCGACGTCCGTGCGCGCACCGCGCGGCTGAACGCCTTTCTGAACGAGCAGGTGAGCGGGATCGCAGTCGTGCAGGCTTTCGTGCGGGAGCGCGCGATGGCCGAGGAGTTCGACGGGGTCAACGTGGGCTATCGCGACGCGAACAAGCGGGCGGTCTACTACGAGGCCCTGCTCGACGCGTCGATCGAGATGGTAAGCACGCTTTGTATCGCGAGCATTCTCTGGTTTTCGGGAATTCGGCGTCTTGGCGACCACACCATTACGTTCGCCCTCCTCGTCACCTTCACGCAGTACATCCGCCAGTTTTTCGAGCCCGTGACGTTAGAAGATCGGGTTCTCGCCGCCGAAGG
>CAZVPE010000035.1:24556-34763 GCA_964628155.1 uncultured Polyangiaceae bacterium
TCAGCCTGCTCTCGCAGCGCTACACGCTCCTGCAGAGCGCGATGGCCGGTGCCGAGCGCATCTTCGAGCTGCTCGACGAGAAAGACACGGCGCCCGAGATGCTGCCTGCGGAAGACTGCGGGCCTGCGGGTGCGTCCGACGAGGGCGTCGCCCTCGAGCGCGTGGACTTCGAATACAAGCCGGGAGTGCCCGTCCTACGGGAGGTAACGTTCAGCGCCCGCCGGGGCGAGCGCATCGCCCTCGTGGGCGCGACGGGTGCCGGAAAGACGACCGTCGCCAGCCTGCTCTTGCGTCTCTACGAGCCGCAAGCGGGGATCGTCCGCGTTCTCGGCAAGGACGTTCGAAGCTACGACCCACAGGAACTCCGGCGGCTCTTCTCGGTCGTCCCGCAAGACGTGTTTCTATTCTCGGGCACGATTCTGACCAACATCGGGGTGGCCGACGTCGCGCCCGATCGCGCGCGCGCCGAGTCAGCCCTGAAGCAGATCGGCGCCTACGAAGTGTTCGCCCAGCGCGAGGGCGGACTGGACGCGCGGGTCGACGAGCGGGGGCAGAATTTCAGCGCGGGCGAGCGCCAGCTTCTTGCGTTCGCTCGCGCGATGTATCGAGACGCACCGTTACTCATCCTCGACGAGGCGACCGCGAGCGTGGACTCGGACACCGAGGCGCGGCTCCAGCGTGCGCTCGAAGAGGTCGTACGAGGCCGAACTTCGCTCGTCATCGCGCACCGCCTCTCCACGATTCGGGCCGCGAACCGGATCGTGGTTTTTCACAAGGGCAAGGTCGTCGAGATCGGCACACACGACGAACTCCTCGCGAAGGCGGGCGTGTACGCGCGCCTCTACCGGATGCAGTTTGCGCACGAGCAGGGGGTCGTGGCCGAGCGCCGCGCCCACATTGCTTAGCCGGAGCGATGCCCGCTCTTGGCCCATTTTTTCGCTCGGTGCTATTTCATGAAGGGAATCGTCGCGCCTCACCGGGCGTTTTCGCTTTCATGTCGCAGCCCCTCGTTCCCCGCGTGCTCCGACCCCGACGGGCTGCTCCCGCCGACGCCGTTCGACCGACCCGCGCGGAAGTCAATCTCGCGGCGTTGCGCCACAACCTGCGCGTCGTCGAGAAGCGAGCGGCCGGTGCGCGCGTGTGGGCCGTGCTCAAGGCCGACGCCTACGGGCACGGGGCTCCAGGCGTGGCACGGACGCTCGAGCGCGCGCGGGTCGACGGCTTTTGCGTGGCTCTGCTCGAGGAAGCGGTCGAGCTGCGCGAAGCAGGAATCACCGCGCCAATCCTCGTGATGGGCGGCCACTACGGCAACGCCCACGACGAAGTGATTGCACGCGGGCTTACTCCCGTCGTCCACGACCTCGGCCAGGTGGCGGCATTCGCCCGCTTGGTTCGGACCGGAGACGCGACCGGGCCGCTCGCTGTCCACCTGAAGGTCGACACCGGGATGTCGCGCCTGGGCGTCACTCTGCAGGATCTGCCCGAGCTTGCCGGTCGCCTCCCCGACTACCCGGAAGTGCGTGTGTGCGGCCTGATGACGCATCTCGCGTGTGCGGACGCTCCGACGAACGACGCGACCTGCGAACAGATGATGCGCTTCGAAGAAGCGACGGCCATCCTCGCTCGCGCTGGTGTGCGGGCCGAGGTGCGTCACGCGGCGAACAGCGCGGCCCTCCTCCGGGGACAGGCGCGGCTCGACGCGGTTCGACCGGGGCTCGCGCTCTTCGGCGTCGCTCCGCGCGTCGAGGGCGCTTCCTTGACGAACGAGCTCAGGCCCGTGATGCGCGTGCGCACCGAGATCATCTCGCTGCGCGACATCGATCCGGGCGCGTCCGTCGGTTACGGGGCGACGTGGACCGCAACGCGGCGGTCGCGCATCGCCACGCTTCCGATGGGCTATGCCGACGGACTCTCCCGCCATCTCGGCAACTGCGGGCATGTTCTGGTGCGAGGAAAGCGCGCGCCGATCGTCGGTGCGGTCTCGATGGACATGACGATGGTCGACGTGACCGGGATCGATGGCGCCAGTATGCAAGACGAGGTCGTCGTTCTCGGAGCCCAGGAGGGCGCGCTCGGACGCGACGTCATCCGCGCCGACGAGATCGCCGGGCAAGCGGGTTCGATTCCGTGGGAGGTGCTGACCAGCGTCTCGCGACGGGTTCCGAGGTTCTATCGAGAGCCGTGACGCTTCGCGCGGCCGGACCTCTCGCCGGCGTGAGCGGGGCGGTTCGCGGACACGAGAGCCGGCTCGTAGGAAAAGGACCGCCCCTCGGCCGACGGGGGTGGGCGTCGTGCGGCTGCGCGCGCTACCCAATGGCATGAACCGGGACGTCGCGAAGCGGCAAGCTCTGCGATTGCTCGTCGTGGCGGTCGCGGTCCTCTTCGTCGGGACGGGCGCCCTGGCGATCCTGCTCTCCTACGCCGCTTCCGTCCTGGCTTCCACGAGCGACATCATTGCCAACCGCTCGGCCCGCAGCATCGTGGCGCTCCAGACCATCCGCGCCGACGTCCAGCAGCAGCACGCGCTGGCCGACGAATGGGTGCTCGGAGGACCCGGGGATCCGGGCGTGCTGGCGGCGAGGATGGACGAACTGCGTCGCGACGCCATCCAGAGTCGCGAGGGCTACCTCGCCGTCCCGCGCGAACCCGGTGAGGCGCCTCCCCGCAAAGCGCTTCTGGCCTCGCTCGACCACTTTCACGCCGTCGTCGATCGCGCCCGTGCCATGTCTGCCGGCGCGGGCAGCAACGACACGGGAGTCCTTCGCGACCTCGACATCGCCGTCGGTCAGGTCGGCACCGACCTGGCGCGCGCCACCGACTTTTGGGCCGACGTTGCGAAGGCCTCGTCCGGCGACGCGATGAGAGTCTCCCGTACGCTTCTGCCGTCGGCCATCGTGTTGGGCATCGTGAGCGCCGTGGCCGCCGTGGTGACCATCGCGCTCACGTACCGCTCGGTGCGCCGAGCCGAGAGCCTTGCGGAGCGAAGCCGACAAACCCTCGAGGACAAGGCCGAGGAACTCGAGGCGTTCGCGGGTCGCGTCGCGCACGACTTACTCAGCCCGTTGACGACGGTCGGTCTCGGGCTCGATCTCGCCTTGCGTCGGGCCGCCGCGTCGGATGACGCTCGTGCGACGGCCGCGATTACCCGCGCGTCGACCACGCTGAAGCGGGTACGCGGCTTCGTCTCCGACCTGCTCGAATTCGCGCGGGCGGGTGCAAAACCCCCGCCCGGTGTCCACTCGCGGGTCGACGAAATCATTCGCGAGGTCACCTGGGAGTTCGAGCCGATAGCCCAGGACGCCAACGTCGAGCTCCTGCTGGAGGGCGCTCCGAGCCGCGATGTGCGCTGCAGTCCGGGCGTGCTCGCCAGTCTCGTGTCGAACCTTCTTCACAACGCCATCAAGTACGGGGTCAACGGCGACGTACGGCGAATCGAGGTTCGAGCGCTCGACTTCGGGAAAGAAGTCCGATTCGAAGTGCAGGACAGGGGACCGGGGATCTCGGCGAAGGAGCAGCCGCGCTTGTTCGATCCGCTCGTCCGCGGACATGGCGTTCGTGGGCCGGGCATCGGGCTGGGGCTGGCAATTGTCCGCCGCTTGGCCGAAGCTCATGGCGGGCACGTGGGGGTGAACTCCGAGCCGGGTGAGGGAGCCATGTTCTGGTTTTCTCTTCCGTGCGACGATTGACGGCGGGGACGGGGCCGTCACGCGCCACGCTGGAGATCGCGGACGAGCGGTCACACTCCCAGTCGGCACGAGTGGGAGCAAGTGCGCTCAACGGGAGGATCGCCGCCACGGCGGAGCCGACGCTGTGCACCGGTGGCTGGCACCTGGGGATAGAAAGACCTGCCTGCCGAAACGTGCTAGATATCCCCGAAGGTGGCTCTAAGATTGCCGCTCGGCCGGGCCGAGCGTTGGCGTTACCCACGAGGTTTTCAGAATTGGAGGTTGTGAGTTCTCGCATGGCGAATGAGGAAGCGAAGCTGTTCGTGGCAGGTCTGCCCGACAGCATCTCGGAAGACGTTCTGAAGCAGCTCTTCGAGGCCACCGGCGGCAAGGTCCTGAGCGTTAGCTTGCCCAAGGATCGCATGACTGGCCGCCCGCGCGGCTTTGGTTTCGTAACGCTCGGGACGCCACAAGAAGCCCAGGCCGCACGCGACGCCCTCGACGGCTCGATGCAGGCCGGCAAGTCGATCTCCGTTCGTCCTTTCCAGGCTGAGCCCCCCCGTCGGGACGCGATGGGGCCGCCGGGCGGTCCTCGTGTCGGAGGCCCCCCAGGCGCAGGTCGCGGGCCGGGTGGAGGAGGCCCACCGCAGCCCGACCGAACGCTCTATGTGGGCAACCTACCGTACGACGCCACCCAAGAAGAGGTTCAGACGCTCGTCAACAGCGTCGTCCCCGACGGGGTCGTCCGTGTCCACCTACCGATGGATGCCGACGGGCGCAAGCGAGGCTTCGGCTTCGTCACGATGGCGAGCGCCGAAGCCGCGAAGTCCGCCGCCGACCAGCTGCGATCGGCCGACCTTCGGGCGAGGCGCTTGATCGTCAATCTGGCGCACCCGAAAGGGGAGCGCCCCACGCGCCCCGAAGGAGGAGGGTTTTCCGCTCCGTTTCCTCCCGCCTTTGCGGGTGGGGGCGGTCCGAGCGGTCCTGCGCACCGAAAGCCCGGCGCCCACGAAGAGAAGCGAAAGCGCTCGTTCGAGGACGGCGGCGGTCCGAAGAAGAAGCGTGTTGAACGCGACGAGCCACGCGGAAACCGGTTCAACTACGGCGGCGATGACGACGATTGAGGAGCGCCTGCGCTTGACGTTTTCGGCTCGGTACGGCATTTGTTGGCCCCCGCGGCCAGTTTGCGGGCGAGGCTCCCATGCGTGACATCATCAAGATGACCTGCGGCAATTGTTCGCGTGCGAACTACACGACGACCAAGAACAAGCGGACCATGTCCGAAAAGTTCGAGATCAAGAAGTTCTGTCCCGTGTGCCGCAAACACTTCCCTCATAAAGAGGGCAAGATCTCCAAAGGCTGAGCGCGTCTCTGCGCATCTGCGCAGCCCAGGCGCTCCAGACCGTAGACACGACCTCTTCCTGTGGTAGAAGCGGGCGTGCCCGCGTCGTTCGCACAACTGCGCCACGTCATCGCTCGCGATGGCGGTTGGCACGTCGGACGAGATGCGGTCCGCACAGTCAGGAGCGCGCAATGATCTTCGACTGGCTTCACGGCCTGTTCTCGAACGATCTGGCGATCGATCTCGGCACGGCAAACACGCTCATTTACGTCAAGGGCAAGGGCATCGTCTCGTGCGAGCCCTCCGTGGTGGCCGTGCAGAAAGACGCTCACGGGGGCACCAAAGTATTGGCGGTCGGCCGTGAAGCCAAAGAGATGCTGGGGCGCACGCCGGGCAACATCCGCGCGGTTCGTCCGCTCCGCGACGGCGTCATTGCCGACTTCGAGATCACCGAGGCGATGCTCCGGTATTTCATCGCCCGCGCCCACAGCCGCCGCACGTTGGTAAAACCGCGCATCATCATTTGCGTCCCGTTCGGAATCACCGAGGTCGAGAAGCGCGCGGTCAAAGAAAGTGCGGAGAGCGCTGGCGCCCGCGAGGTGTACCTGATCGAAGAGCCGATGGCCGCCGCGATCGGCGCGGGCCTTCCCATCACGGAGCCCAGCGGCAACATGATCGTCGACATCGGCGGAGGCACGACCGAGGTCGCCGTCATTTCGCTGGCGGGTATCGTCTACTCGCAGAGCGTACGGGTCGGCGGCGACAAGATGGATGACGCGATCGCTGCCTACTTGAAGCGCAAGTACAACCTGGCAATCGGGGAGCAGACGGCCGAGCGCATCAAGATCCAGATCGGCAACGCCTACCCGGTCGAGAAGCAGCTCACGACCGAAGTGAAGGGGCGCGACCTGGTCGCCGGTGTTCCCAAGACGGTCATCGTCAATAGCGACGAGATTCGCGAGGCTATGGCCGAGCCGATCCACGCGATCGTCGAGGCGGTGCTGATGGCGCTCGAGAAGACACCGCCCGAGCTCGCGGCCGACATCGTCGACAAAGGGATCGTCCTCACGGGGGGCGGCGCCCTCCTGCGCAACTTGGACGTCTTGCTCCGGGAAGAGACCGGCCTTCCGGTGATGGTCAGCGACGACCCGATCAGCGCGGTCGTGCTTGGCAGCGGCAAAGCGCTCGATCATATGGAGCTGCTGAAAGAGGTCACGATCTCGTAGGGGCGGAGCGCTCGAGGCGCCGACTCCGACGGCACGTGCTCCAGGTCCGCCAGAGGCGCGGTCGATCAAGGACGATGTAGGAGCCTTCCGTGACCCCCGCTTTCAAGCGCTATCGCGACTTCGCGATCGTGGCCGTGCTTCTGGCCGTCCCGTTCTTCGTGCTCAAGGCGAACATGAAGTCGCCAGAGAACCAGGGCCCGATGGACCGGGCCGTGTCGCGCGTCTCCGCCCCCGTCCAGGTGGGCGCTGCGATCGTGGCGCGCGGCGTCAGCGACGTGTGGAACGATTACGTCTACCTCGTCGACGTGAAGCGGGACGCCGAGCGGCTCACCTATGACAACGCCCGGCTCCGCGAACAGCTACGCGCGCTCGAGCAGGCACAAGTCGAGAACCGGCAGCTCCGCAGGCTCTTGCAGCTCAAGGACACGACCGCCGGCGAGACGGTCAGCGCACAGGTCGTCGGCAAAGACTTTACCGAGTTCTTTCGGGTGACACGCATCGTCCTCGACATCGGGGCGCGCGACGTGCGCGCGCACATGCCCGTCGTGTCGCCGGACGGGGTGGTGGGCGCGGTGCTGCACGTCGCGCAAGACGCGGTCGACGTACAGCTCGCGGTCGACGCGGCGTTCGGCGTCGACGTGGAAGACGAGAGGACGCACGCGCGCGGCTTCGTCCGCGGCACGGGAGATCCGGCGAGATACGGGTGCAAGGTCGAGATGGTGGACTCGCGAGACGAAGTGGAAATCGGGGACCTTTTGGTGACGAGCGGTAAGGGCCGCTGGTTTCCGCGCGGCATTCCGGTGGCTCGCGTGACCAAAGTCATCAAGCGCGAGCTCGGCCGCGATCAAGACGTCGACGCGGCGCCGACAGTCGACTTCTCGCGCCTCGACGCAGTGCTCGTGCTCTCGACGGCGCCCGATGAGCAGAGCTCGCCCCCAGGCCCACTTGGCGGGGCCTCGGCGCTCGGGCCTCGTGGGAGGCCGTAGTGCGAAACGTCGCCTTTCTCACGGTGGGCCTGATGCTGCTCGTGCTTCAGGCCAACGTCTTCCGCGTGATCGATGGTGTCCGTCCCTGGGCCGCGGCCGTGGCGTGGGCGCTGGCGCTGGTCGTGGACGTGGCTCGTTCGGTCCGCCCCATGCGCGGGTTTCATGCGCCTGTGCGGGTGTTGTCGACGTTCCGGCCGGACTGGTCGCTGCCGGCGAGCGTCCTTCTCGGATACGCACTGCTCGCCGACGTGGCGCGCGTTCACGTGGGCCGTCCGATCCCCGCGCTCGTCTTGCCGCTGATTCTGTTCATGGGCGTGCACGAATATTCATTTGCACGCGGAGCCATCGTCGCCTTCATCCTCGGCTATGTGACCGACGTCCTGGGAATCGCTCCCGTGGGCCTCTACACGTTCACGTACGTCGCGATCTTCGTGCTGGCGCGCGCCGCCGGCGTTCGGCTGGCGACCCAGACGACGTGGATGCAAGTACTGCTGGTCGGCGCGTTCGCGATCGTGCAGAGCACGATGGTCCTCGTGCTCCTCGCGATTTTCGGTCGCGATCCGTGGGTCCCGCGATCGCTCTATCCGCTCGCCCTCCCGCACGCCATCGGCACGGCGGCCGTCGCGCCCCTGGCCTTTCGAATCTCACAGGCCATTCATGCCGTGACGGCGAGCTCGCCCAGGACCGAGACGGCCCGAGGCGCGCCGTCGTGAGCGACCTGCTCGTCCCGCGCTCGGAATTCGGCGAATTCCGAAAGCGCTACAAGTGGCTGGCACTGTTCGCCGTGCTGGCCTTTCTCGCGGTGGCGTCGCGTCTTTTCCAGCTTCAGGTATTGGGTAGCACCGAGTACGCCGCCATCGCCCACGAGAACATCATCCGGCGCGTGGTCATGCCGACGACGCGCGGCGTGGTGCGCGACGCCAACGGCAAGGTGCTGGCCTCCAGCCGTCCATCGTACGACGTCGAGGTCGTTCCGGGCCGCGTGATGCCGAGCGCGCGGCCGCTGCGCTACCGCGGGGGTCAGCTCGTGCCTCGCGATCCCGACTCCTGGCCGAAGCTTGCCGACATCCTTCGGCTCAATCCGGAAGAGCGGCGCGCCTTCGAGGCGCGCATTCGTGCAGCGTGCGGCAGCGACGAAGACAAATCCCCCTGCTGGAAGACGCCCATCCTGGTCCGCGAAGACGTGCCGCGCGACGTCGTGGCGGAGCTCAAGCAGCACACCGACGATCTGGCCGGCGTCGACGTCGTGAGCGTGCCCGTCCGCTTCTATCCGTACAAGGATCTGGGCGCGCACATGCTCGGTTACGTCGCCGAGATCGATGCCGAAGCGCTCGCGAAGTACCGCCCGCACGGCTTCGAAGAGCTGACGCGCGAAGAGCAGCAGCGCCAAAACCCGCTCGGCTACGAAGCCGGCGACTCGGTCGGAGCCACAGGAATCGAGCACGCCTGGGAGTCGTATCTCCGCGGGCAGCGCGGGTGGGAAAAGCGCGTGGTGGATGCACGCGGTCGCTATCGGAGTGGTCCAGAGGCCGAGCGCCTCGTCGACCCTCCCGCGGCTCTCGAGCCTATCCCCGGTCGCGACTTGCGGCTATCCATCGACGTGGAGCTGCAGCAAGCGATCGAGAGGGCGATGCGGCCGCACGCCGCGGGAGCAGTGGTCGCGGTGGACGTGCGCACGGGCCGGCTCCTCTCGTTCTACTCGAAACCGGATTTCGACCCGAACGACCTCTCCGGTGGGGCGGGCCGCGCGCGGGTGCGCGAGACGTTCAACCGCCTCTACGTCGATCCGCTGCGACCGATGGTCGACAAGACGATGAGCGGCGCTTTCCAGCCCGGTTCGACGATGAAGCCGTTCAGCGCCCTGGCCGCGCTCGAGGAACACCTCATCGAGCCGGAGCACGCCGAACGGTGCGAAGGATACGTCACCTTCGGGCGCCGTATTTTCCGGTGCAGTCACGTGCACGGTCACGTGCGGCTGCGGGACGCGATTGCGCGCTCCTGCAACGTGTACTTCTTTCACCTCGCCGAGACCGTCGGCATGGACCGGATCGCGCGCATCGCGCAAGCGTTCGGATTGGGCCAAAAGACCGGGCTCGGGATCAATCCCGAGGCCCCGGGACGAATACCCACGCGCTCTTGGTATGCGCTGCGGTATCGAGGCCAGTTCCGCGTCGGCTTCACGCTCAACATGGCGATCGGCGAGGGCGATGTCACAGTCACCCCGCTGCAGCTCGCGATGGCGTACGCGGCGCTCGCGAACGGCGGAACGCTCTATCAGCCGCAGGTGGTCCGCGCGGTGGAGACGAGCGACGGCACCGTCGTGCAAGAGTTTCCACCGCGAATCCGGCGACAGATCCCGGTTGCGCCCGACAACCTGCGGCGGGTGACCGACGCACTCTACGACGTCGTCAACGACGCCAACGGCACCGCGTACCCCGCGCGCGATCCGTCGCTCGACGTCGCGGGAAAGACCGGAACGGCCCAAACCGGGTACGTCGCGAAGAAGGACGCCGAGCCAAAGATGGCGTGGTTTCTTTCGCAGAACCACGCGTGGTTTTCTGCGATCGCTCCCGCGCGCTCGCCGGAGATTGTCGTCTCTGTCCTGGTGGAACATGGCGGTTCCGGGCCCGAGGTGGCCGTGCCCGTGGCGATGCAGATCGTACACGAGTACGAGCGACTGAAGGCGGCTCGGCTAGGGCGCACGCCGTCCGGGAAGGCGCCCCAGCCGACCGCGTCGAAACCGTCCCGGCCCGCGGGCGGTGGGGCTTCGGGCGGACGGGGAGGAGCGCCGTGAGGCTTCGGACAGGCAGCTTGGGAGCACTCGGCCGCGTCCGAGACCATTTTGATTGGCCGCTCTTCATCAGCATCGCGGCGCTCGCGGTCATCGGGGTGATCAATCTCTACTCGGCCACGAGCGTCGCCCGCGGGACCCACGCCGAGGACTACATCCAGCAGATCTACTGGCTGGTGGGCGGCGGCATTCTGGCA
>CAZVPE010000036.1:0-34756 GCA_964628155.1 uncultured Polyangiaceae bacterium
CGGATACCCCCGTGACCGTGTACTACGACAAGAACGTGGCCACTTGGCCCGCCTCGTACGTGTCGATTTTCTATCCGGCAGCGCTCGAAATGGGCCTGGTGAGCGTCACCGGGACGGTGCCGCCGAAGTGGGGTATTCCCGGCAGCGCGCGCGCGTCGGCTTTGACCCAAAAACTCAATCTAAACGGATCCGTCGATGGATCGACGGCCTGGCCGCTCTCGACGAATCCGATGCACCCCGAGGACCAGGGAGTGACATTGACCGACGACGAGCGCAAGGCGATCGCCGTATATCCGATGGATCTCGGCGGGCAGTTCTACGCACGCCAAAACACCGGCTTCGCTCCGTACAAGGGCGGAGACCCCGTGACCCCGACGAACTGAGCAGAGGAGATACCCGAAATGCGAAAGAGCAATTTGTTCCAGCTCGCGGTCGGCGGTTTTCTCGCCGCGGCCGCCACGTTGTCCTCCGGCGATGCGCACAGCTGGGCCCCTCGCCAGGTCACTCCGAACTCCAGCGGTCACGGGTTTGCCTCGGTATACGGCGACATCCCCGCGGACCAAGCCGAGGCCCTGTCAACTGCGGACCGCATCAAGAGCGCAGCGGCAAGCGGCGCTCCGACGCTCGTTTGGGAAGCACTCGAGCACGGCGAGAAGGTCGAATGCCTCGACTGCATCGGCGCGGTCGCGCCGCTGCTCTACGACTCGAACGCGAAGAACCGCGAAATCGCGGCCTGGTGGCTCCGGCGTCGTATCTTCGGTGTGTTCGGCCAGGGCGAAGTGTACCAGCAGACGATTGGCGTCCTCGCGAGCGACGGGGACCCGATGCGCCGGGCATACGCCGCGTACGCGCTCGGCGAGTTTTTCGCGACTCCGGGAATCGCGGCCTGCGCCCAGGCCCTTGCGAGCGACGCGGACCCGCGCGTTCGCGCGGCCGCGGCCAGTGCGCTCGGGCGCCTGAACGACGACGGAGGGGGCGCGCTCGGGACCGCGCTGGGAGACACGGACGCGAGCGTGAAGACCGCCGCGCTCCGCGCCGCCGCCCGAATCAACACGTTCTCGGGGCTCTCGTCGGTCGCTGCGCTCACCATGGACGCCGATGTCGGCGTTCGGAGGAGCGCGGTCGAGGTTCTCGACGGGCTGAAGGCGACCGACACCGTGATGGTGGTCTTGGCCGTGGCCGAGAAGGACAGCGACCCAGGTGTGCGCGCAGCGGCGTGCCATGCGCTCGGCACCTTCGGTGACGCCACCACTCTTGTCGCACTTCAAGGCATCGCCAAGAGCGATCCGGACACGTTCGTACGCGACCAAGCACAGATCGCGCTGCGAAGGCTGTAGTCTGTCGTTACGATTGGCGGACATGCGCGGAGCGAGCTTCGTTGCCGGGGTAACTCTCGCCGTGTTCGGGGCCTGCGCTTCGGGCGCGTGCACGACCAAAGAGCCGCAGCCGTCGACCTACTTCGATCGGTCGATCGCATTGGTCCTGCAGTCGTCCTGCGTGCGCACGAACACGGGTTCCGGGTGCCACGTCGCGGATGCCAAGGGCAACGCGTTCGGCAACCTCGATTTGACGACCTTCGCCGGCGTCGATCGGCGTCGCGACCTGCTGCTCGACTACGGTCCGTACTCGCTGCCTTCGCTGCTCGTGAAAAACGTGCCGCCGTATCGAGTCCCGCTCGAGCTCTGGGACGGCACCCAGATTCCGGTAACCACCGACATCAAGCACGCGGGCCTTTCGATCTTCGACCCAACCGCCAGCGCTTTCTTGACGTTGCGCCGGTGGATCGAAAACGGTGCGACCGAAGACAACACGGGTGTCCGTCCAGTCGACATTGCGCGCGCGCCGTGCACCGACGTCGTTCCGAGCGCTCCGGGCTTCGACCCGAGCACGGACCCGAGCACGCCCGACTTTGCTGCGTTTCAAACGTTGGCCGAGCCCGTTCTGGAGACGTGCGCGGCCGGCAACTGCCACGGAACGAAGGTCAACATTCTCTACCTCACGTGCGGCCGTACAGCGGCGGAAGTGCGGTGGAACTATTTCTCGGCGGTCGACTTCATTGCGGCAACGCCCGCGCACAGCGAGATCGTCCGCCGGCCGCTCGCGACCTCGCAAGGAGGCAGCTATCACGAGGGCGGGCCTCTATTCGCGTCGGTCAACGATGCGGGCTACCGCGCGCTCGCTACCTGGGCGGGAGCTTGGGTGCAAGCGTGGTCCAAAGCACAGGCGACGCCGCAGCCACCACAATGGCAAGGGCTCGACGCCGCGTTCTTGTTCTTTGCTCAAAAAGTTCAGCCGATGCTCGTCAAGAAGGGCTGCATGATGGCCCAATGCCACTCGGCGGCGATGTTTCACGACTACCGGCTGCGAGGCGGTTCCGCTGGAAGCTTCTCGCTGGCGGCCACACGGAAGAACTACGCGCTCTCGGCCGCCCAGATGTCGTTCGAGAGCGACGACGTGAACATGAGCCGTCTCGTCCGAAAGAACCTTTATCGCCCCGAAGTCTTCACCGGTTCGAACGGAATTGCGCACCGAGGCGGGGCTCTCTTCGAGGACTTCGGCGGCGATGACGCGGGGGGGCAGCTCGCCACGGGGACGGCGTGCGACCAGGGGGCATACGACTACGACAACGGGAATCTCGACTCGACCCCGGCTTATTGCGTCGTCCGCGAATGGCATAGGCGCGAGCGCGTCGAGCGCAAGCTCTCGCCGGTGTCGGAGATCGTCTACGTGACGCGGCCGCCGCCGCCCGGGCCGGACCGCCCACAAGACTTCGACGTCTTCGCCGGCGGGGCCACGCTGCACATCGCTGCGGTCACGGCGGCCACGGGTGGTGACTTGACGCTTGGCACCGACCAGGCGCTCGATCTCACAGCGTGCGGGCTCGGTACAGGTTCGGACTTCCGGCGCCCGGCGGTCTCCTGGGACGGGGCGACGATCGCCTTCGCTGCGCGCCCGAGCGCCGACCTCCCTCTCGCGATTTACACGATGAACGCAGACGGCACCGGCTGCACGAAGCAGCCGGACATCGCCAACCACCCGGCAACGGGAAACGGTATCCTCGAGCACGACTTCGATCCGGCCTTTAGCCCTCCGGGGACGGACGGGATCGAGCGAATCGTGTTTGCGTCGACGCGCGGCAACCTCGTCGCCGGCCCCTTCGATTACTCGGGGCCTCAGGTCACGCCCGCGGATCTGACCAAGCCGAATGCGAATTTGTACGTGCTCGACGGTCCGGGCGGCGCACCGAGGCAGCTCACTTGGCAGCTCAACATGGAGCGGCTGCCGAGTTTCATGCAAGACGGGCGGCTCGTCTTTACGTCCGAAAAGCGAGAGAAGGACTTTTACCAGCTCGCCCTTCGCCGGCAAAACCTCGACGGGGGCGACTACCACCCCCTCTACGCGCAGCGCGCGAGCATCGGGTACACACAGGCGACGTACGCTGCCGAGCTGTCTCACAAGGACTTCGCCACCATCGTCAGCAATCAAGACGCGCAACACGGCGCAGGCGCGCTCGCGATCTTCAATCGCTCCATCGGGATCGATTTCACGAGCCCGAACACCGCGAACTATCCGGTGGACCCCACGGTCATCGACCCGAGCTCGCCTTCCGCGCCCGAATCGAATTTCTTCCTTCACTCACTGCGAATCGTCGCGAAAGACGGCTCGTATACCAGTCCGTCGGCGCTGCCCGACGGCAAGGTGCTGGTCAGTTTCGGCGCCGGCGATCCGGCAACGTTCGGCGGGGACTACGACATCTACGTGCTCGACTCGGCGACCGGGAACAAGACGAAGCTGGTCGGAACGACCGGAACCGCGGAGGTCGATGCCGTGGCGGTGTACTCCCGCGTGGCCAAGGGGATATTCGCCTCGACGCCGGACGAGCCGAATGGCCACACCGAGATTCGTGCCGGCGAAACAAACGCGGACATCACCGTCCTCGACATGCCGGTCCTCGGTTCTCTCCTCTTCCAGAACACGCCGACCGGCCGCGTCGTCGAACGCGATCTCAGGAGCTTCGATGTCTACGAAGAGCTTCCGCCCGATGTTTCGGCTTCTCCCAACTGCGGTGCCAACGCGTACAAGGATGGGTTCGGGACCGTTTGCGTTCGCCGCCGGCTACTCGGAACGGTGCCGGTCCTCTCCGACGGCTCAGCGCACTTCCGGATCCCGGGGGGGATGCCGATCGTGCTTCATCTCGGAGCCGACTCCGAGTCGTCGCGACTGCAGCTGCCCCGCTGGCAGCGCGAGGAGATGACCTTCCTGCCGGGCGAGTACACGCATCAGTCCTTCCCGGGTGCTTTTTTCAACAACGTCTGCGGCGGCTGTCACGGGGCGATCAGCGGGCGCCCGATCGACGCGGCGCTGCGTCCCGACTTTCTGACCCAGGCGTCTCTGGTCATCGCGATCGAGCAAGTCGCAACGGATCTCACCGGGCCGCCATCGAGCCGCGGCGCCGTCATCGGCGCGCCCTCGGCGCCGTGATGGCACGAGCCGGAGGGAGATCCCCGAGCGTTCCGACCTGCAGCAGGCAGCGGCGTCGAACGCGGGCGTGACCCTCCGTCACGCGGCCGCGCGTCGTGTGGCACTCGAGCGACGCCTGCCGCGCGCAAGGCGCGTGGATTGGCTGGCTCCTGTCGGGCACGCTTCTCGCTACTCCGCGGTGTGCAATCAACACACTCGGCACCGCGGCCTTCGGGCGACGCGCGTTGCAAGGGGAGAGCGCCATGAAACCCAAAGCCTCCGTCATCGGTCCCGTCGTCGCGATGTTCTTAGTCGGGGCGTGCGCGGAAAACGCCAAACCCCCCACCACGGCCCAACAGTCCGCGGACCAGGCCGAGCAAGCCGCCCAGAAGGCGCAGAAGGAAGCCCAAGAGGCGCGAAAGGACGAGCGGACCGCCCAGCAGAAGCGCGAGGACGCGGAGAGAACACTGCGCCGCAAGGAAGCCGAGGAGCATGAGGCCGAGCAACGCGCGCAGCAAGCGTCGTATCGGGCCGGACACGCTGAACACCGCGTCGCCTCCGAGCTTCCGCGCGGCGGCGCCGCCGAGGCGCAGGCGGGCACCATGGGCCACCCCGGCGCTTCCGGCCAGACGAACCCGCCGGGACCGGCGAGGACGGGGAAGGTCATCGTGGTCACCGCTGGGCTCCTCTTTCCGACGAACAGCGCGGAGCTCGCGCCTGCGGCCAAACCGAAGCTCGACGAGCTGGCGGCTGCCCTGCGCGCCAAGCCCGAGGCCAACGACGTGATCGCGAAAGGGTACACGGACGATACGGGGCGCGCCGTCTTCAACAAGGCGCTGTCGGAGCGTCGAGCCGAAGCCGTGAAGGATTACCTCTCGAGCCAAGGGGTCCCGCGCGACCGGATCAAGACTACCGGGCTGGGCGACGCGAGCCCTGCCAGCACGAACAAGACGGTCGAGGGCCGCGCGGTCAATCGGCGCGTGGAAGTCGTCGTTCAGCCCGCGTCGGGTCAGCCCGGGCAGTAGCAGCAATAGGGGACGTCCCGGGCACGCCGGTCTGCCCATTCACCCCGCGGCGTTTCCTTCCCTTGGGTTGCGAGCGCGAAAGACGGGCCGCCATTCGCCACACGCCCGCGGTTGCCCTATGCACACGTCATGAGCGCGCCGCCGCTGTCGCCTGCCCGGCCCCGACCGATTGAGGTCGGTGTCCCCGACGACGACGACGGCCGGCTGGTGCCCCCGCGCTGGCTCGACCAAGCGCCGGTGACGCGGGCGCTAATCGCCCTCAACGTGGCCGTCTTCGTCGTCCAGCTCGTCATGACCGGGGGCAAGTCGCTCATGAACTTGCCGCCCCACGAGGCGCTCGCTTTTGGCGCCAGCGATTCCCTCTCCACCGTGGGCGAAAATCGATGGGAGACCCTGGTCACCGCCTGCTTCTTGCACGACGGTCTCTTTCACATCGGCTTCAACATGCTGGCGCTCTGGCAGGCCGGCCCACTCGTCGAGCGGGCCGTGGGCTCCGCCCGAATGGCGCCGATGTACCTCGCCGCGGGTGCGGCAGGGAACGCAGCCTGCGTCGCGATCGCATGGTTCACGCGCTCCGCACAGGTAACGCTGGGTGCCTCGGGCGCGATCTCGGGCGTGCTTGCCGCGGCGTTCGTCGTCGGGTGGCGGGTGCAGGGCTGGCATGGCCCGCTCACGCAGGCGATGGCGCGCTGGCTGGGCCTCGTCTTGGCCTTCGGGTTCGTGGCGAATCGAACCGGCGCGCACGTCGCCAATGCCGCTCATCTGGGGGGGGCGGTCGCCGCCGCCGCGATCGCCGCGACGTGGCGTCGCGGATACCGCTACTCGAGCCGATCGACAGCCGCGA
Source organism: uncultured Polyangiaceae bacterium (assembly GCA_964628155.1). Taxonomy (GTDB): domain Bacteria; phylum Myxococcota_A; class Polyangia; order Polyangiales; family Polyangiaceae; genus Palsa-1150. The sequence continues at coordinate 6,331 of CAZVPE010000036.1, forward strand.
TCTTGGCCGTTTGCACGGCCATCGTCGTGGCAAGCATCGCCATCGTGGCCGTTCGGGACCGGATCGATCCGTTCGCTGCCATGCGGCTGCAAGAACGGTCCGATTTTACCGACGAAGCGGTTCGCGAAGGCCGATGCTCTGACGCGCGTGACGGTCTCCTGGCGGTGGAGCGGCTGCGGGCCAGGCTGGCGCCGGTCACGAACCTGCGCAAGCGGGTCGAGACTGCCTGCGGGCCGAGCCCCAATCCCTGACCCGCATTTCTCGTCACAAACCCTTCCGCCGCGGCGCCGCGTCGTGGGAAGCTCGCTGCCCATGCCCTTAGAGCACCGCTTGCATGCGCGCTGCGGCGGCCTTTGTACCGGCGCCGCCGAGCACGCTGCGTTCGCCGGGCGCCCGTTCGCGCTCCCGACCAGCACACGCCACTTCGAGCCCGATCGGCCGTTCGCCATCGGTCACCTGGCCTTGGACATCACGCTCGAAGTTTCGACAAAGAGCATTCACGCCGAAGCCGTCATCGAAGCGCGCCGGGTGGATCCGTCCGCCGACGCGTTCGCTCTCGACGCCGTCGGCTTCGACATTCAGGCGGTACGCGTCGACGGAAAGGTCGTGCCCTGGGGCTACGACGGACGCATCCTCAGCGTGCCCGTCGAACGAGAGCGCGATCGCGTGCGGGTCGCGGTGCGATACCGCGCCACCCCACGGCGCGGCCTCTACTTCATCGAGCCCGACGAGCACTATCCCAACAAGCCGCGGCAAGTCTGGTCGCAGTGCCAGGAGGAAGACGCGCGCCACTGGTTTCCTTGTCACGACAGCCCGAACGTCAAGATGACGACCGAGGTCGTCGCGCACGTTCCGAGCGGTTGGTACGCGCTCTCGAACGGAGAGCTCGTCTCGAGCGACAAGCCAACGTCGGGCAACTTCACGTACGCCTGGAAAATGGCTGATCCTCACGCGAGTTACCTCGTTACCCTCGCGGCCGGCGAATTCGTCGAGCTCGGCGCCACCGTTCAGGTGAGCGGGCGCGAAGTGCCGGTCACGTACCTCGTGCCGAAGGGGCGCGAAGCCGACGGCTGGCGAACGTTCGGCCGCACTCCGGAGATGATCCGGCACTTCGGCGAGGTGACCGGCGTCCCGTATCCGTGGAGCAAGTACGCGCAGATCGTAGTCGCCGACTTCATCTTCGGCGGGATGGAGAACACGACCGCGACCACGATGTACGAGCACATTCTGCTCGATGAACGCGCAGCCATCGACATAAGCTCGGACGATCTCATCGCGCATGAGCTCGCGCACCATTGGTTCGGCGACTATGTGACGTGCCGCGCCTGGTACGAGGGGTGGCTCAACGAGGGGTTCGCGACGTTCTTCGAGCACGTCTGGCGCGAGAAGGCGATCGGCCAAGACGAATACGATTTCAGCGTCAAGGCAGACCTCGAAGCGTATCTCACCGAGGCGCACGGTCGCTACCGCCGCGCCATCGTGTGCCAGGACTACGATGCGCCTCTCGACCTCTTCGACCGGCATCTCTACGAGAAGGGCGGCCTCGTCTTGCACGCGCTCCGGCTCGAGGTCGGCGCACCGCTCTTCTGGGCAGGGGTTCGTTCGTACCTCGAGACCAACGCGCGTGGAATCGTCGAGACTCGCGATCTGCTTCGGGCGATCGAGGGCGCCAGCGGTCGCAGTCTCGGACGCTTCTTCGAGCAGTGGGTCTACCGGCCAGGGCACCCCGAGATCGAAATTGAAGTCACCTGGGACAAGGGCATTCTCGCCGTCGCGACCAAACAGACGCAGGCGACCAGCGACGGCGTTCCAGCGTGCTTCGAACTTCCCCTCGATTTGGACCTGGGAAGCGCCGACGGCACGGTCATCCGGTCCACTCTGCGCGTGACCGACAAGCAGCAATCGTTCGCTTTGCCGGCGCCGGCGCGACCGGCGTTCATCGTAGTAGACGCACACATGCGGATCCTCGGCGAAGTTCGCCTGAAGATCCCGAGCGACATGCTGCGCGAGCAGCTCGAAAAGGCGCCTACGGCTCGTGGGCGATGGCTCGCCGCTCGCGCCCTCGCGAAGAGCGACGACCCTCCCACGATCGCCGCGCTCGCGCGCGTTCTGTCGGACGAGCAGGCTTTCTGGGGAACGCGCGCGGAGTGCGCGGCAGCGCTCGGGAAGATCCGGGCGCGCGAGTGCTTCGACGTGCTGGCGAACGCCGTCCGGTCGTCGCATCCGAAGGTACGCCGCGCGGTCGTGGACGCCCTCGGTAGCTTTCGGACGACCGAGGCGATGGAGGCCATCCGGCCACACGCGCTGCGCGACGACAGCTATCTCGTGGAGGGCGAAGCCGCGCGCGCGCTCGGGCACACGCGCCAGTCGGCGGCGTTCGATCTCTTGGTCGACCTGCTCGACCGGCCCAGCTGGTTCGACGTCGTGCGGGCCGGCGCGATCGATGGCCTCGCGTCGCTGCGCGATGATCGCGCCCTGCCGTACGTGAGCGCTGGCGTACGCTATGGCCATCCGGCCCGAGTGCGGCGCGCGGCGGCGATCGCGCTGCCGAAGATAGCCAGCGATCGCAAGGCTCGCGAAACGCTCGAGTTGCTCCTGGACGACGGCGACCCGCTCCTCCGCATCGACGCGGTACGTGCGCTGGGCGATTTGGGCGACTCCAAGGCTCGACCCGCGCTGCGCGATCTGCTCGACACGGACAACGACCCGCGCGTGAGGCGACGCATCCGAGAAGTGATGCGCGACCTGGCGGAGCCCAAGCGCGCCACCGAACCTCTACGCGACGAGCTCGAAAAGCTGCAGGGCGAACACAGTGAGCTCAAGGCGCGCCTGGCGAAACTCGAGGCTCGTTTCGTCGTGAGCGACGGCCCGCCAGCCTCCGGAAAAGCCGCGCCGAAAACCCAGGCGAAGAAGACGAAGGGCAGCAAGTTGAAGCCGGGACGCAAGGCATGAGCGAGTCCTTTCCGGTCCGCATCGAGCAGCGCGGTGCCGTCGCGATCTGGACGATCGACCGCGAAGCTCGCCGAAACGCCTTGTCGCGCGCCGCGGTGCTTGCGCTCGGCAAGCTGGCGCGCGACGCGGAGACGAACGCGTCGATCCGCGCGATCATCGTCACCGGCGCGGGCAACCTCGCGTTCTGTGCGGGCGCTGATCTAAAGGAGCGACAGGCGATGGACGAAAACGCGGTGCGAGCTCAACTCGAGCTCTATCGAAGCGAGTTTCTTCCCATCGATCGGTCGTCCAAACCAGTCGTCGCCGCCATCAACGGCGCCGCGCTCGGCGGGGGGCTCGAGCTCGCGCTCACGTGCGATCTGCGCGTCGCGGCGGCGCATGCGCGCCTCGGTTTGCCCGAGACGTCGCTCGGCGTCATTCCGGGCGCGGGTGGAACGCAACGCCTGCCTCGGATCGTGGGCGAAGGCCGCGCCAAAGAGATGATTCTTCTCGCGCGCCAGCTGACCGCAGAGGAGGCACTGGCTTGGGGGCTGGTCCACAGGGTTACCCCCGCCGGAACGAGCGTCGTCGACGACGCGCTCGAGTGGATCCGCCCCATCGCCGACGGAGCGCCGATCGCCCAAGCGGCGGCGCTTGCGGCCATCGACAGGGCGTTCGACGTAACCATCGACGTGGGACTCGAGCTCGAAAAGGGCAGCTACGAAAAGACTCTGGTCAGCGAAGATCGCCGCGAGGCGCTCACTGCGTACGCCGAGAAGCGGGCAGCGCGCTTTCAGGGGAAGTGACGAGATGCGTGTCTACGTTCTCTTGGGATTGCTCCTCTCGTGCGGTGGTGCCGGCGGCGTCGAGGCCCCCTCGGCGATTCCGCCGCCGGCTCCAACTTCGACGGCCCGCGCGACCCCAACGGCTTCCGCAGCGCCGGCGCTCCCCTCGGGCGGCTCCGTCTTGATCGGCGAGATCCCCGCCGCCAAGCACTTCGACCCGAAGCAGGCCATCGAAGATAGCAAGCCGGCCCTGCTCGAGTGTTACAACCGGGCTCGCGCCAGTGCTCCAGGGCTTTCCGGGAAGCTCAAGATGCGAATCGTGATCAACGAGGCCGGTTCCGCCATTGCCGCGGAGCCGGAGCCGGGCGGCTCGGCGAATACGCCCGCCCTCGCCGCGTGCGTCGGCGAGGCGCTGAAGGCGGTGACATTCCCAAAACCGGGGGGAAGTGCGACCGTCGTCGCACCGCTCGTCTTCCGCCCGGAGTAAGGCTAGTCAAGCGGGCATGTCGGCGGACCAGAAGCTCAAAGACACGCTCGCCCGCGTCGAGAAGGGTGGAGCTGCGAAGTACCACCAGAAGGGCGCCGAGCAAGGAAAGCTCTTCGTGCGCGAGCGCATCGCGCGCTTGGCGGATGCGGGGACGTTCATCGAGGACGCCGAGCTCACCAACCACATCGACCCCGACCTTCCGGCCGATGGAGTCGTCACCGGCACCGCCGCGATCAGCGGTCGTCCCGTCGCGATCATGGCGAACGACTCGACCGTGAAGGCAGGGTCTTGGGGGAGACGCACGGTGGAAAAGATCCTGCGCGTCCAGGAAATGGCAGTGCGCCTCCGAGCGCCCATGTTCTACCTCGTAGACAGCGCGGGGGCGCGCATCACCGACCAGATCGAGATGTTCCCCGGTCGACGAGGCGCCGGACGCATTTTCTACAATCAGGTCCAGATGAGCGGGCAGATCCCCCAGGTGTGCTTGCTTTTCGGACCGAGCGCGGCGGGCGGGGCGTACATCCCGGCGTTCTGCGACGTGGTCGCGATGGTCGACGGCAACGCGAGCATGTACCTCGGCTCCCCTCGCATGGCCGAAATGGTCATCGGCGAGAAGGTGACGCTCGAAGAGATGGGCGGCGCGAAGATGCATTGCAGCGTCAGCGGTTGCGGCGACGTGCTTTGCAAGACCGAGGACGAGGCAATCGGCTTCGGCAGGAAGTACCTCGCGTACATGCCTCAGTCTTTCGAGACAGCCCCGGCGGCGGTAGAGGGCAGGCCGCCGAAAACGAGCGGCAAGCGTATCGAGGACATCGTTCCCGGCGACGAGAACAAAGCGTTCGACATGATGGCCGTCGTGGCCGAAATCATCGACGAAGGGTCGTGGCTCGAGATCAAATCCCTCTTTGCCCGCGAAATCCTCACCGGTTTCGCACGGATCGACGGGCGAGCCGTGGGCATCGTTGCCAACCAGCCCAAGTGGCTCGGCGGCGTCCTGTTCGTCGACAGCGCCGATAAGGCCGCGCGCTTCATCTGGCTCTGCGACTCCTTCAACATCCCGCTCGTTTTTCTCGCCGACGTGCCCGGTTTCATGATCGGCACGAAAGTCGAGCGGCAGGGGATCATCCGCGCGGGGGCCAAGATGATCGCGGCCGTCAGCGAAGCGACCGTGCCGAAGATCAGCGTCATCGTGCGAAAGGCGTACGGCGCCGGCCTTTACGCGATGTGCGGTCCCGCCTTCGAGCCCGACGCGTGTCTCGCGCTTCCCAGCGCCTCCATCGCCGTCATGGGCCCCCAGGCCGCAGTCAACGCTGTCTACTACAACAAAATCCAGGAGCTTGCGGCGGGCCCGGAGCGCGACGCTTACGTGGCCAAGCTACGGGACGAATACCGCGCGGATATCGACATCATGAAGCTCGCGAGCGAGATGATCATCGACGCGGTCATTCCCGGGGACCGCTTGCGCGGCGAAATCGCAGCTCGCCTCGAGCGATGCCTTGTTAGAGACAGCGCGCGACCACCCAAGAAGCACTTGGTGGCGCCAGTCTAATCCCTTTCGTACCTTACTCCCGATGGCCCGCGAGACAGAGATCGTCGGCGCGACGATCGCCGGAAAGTACCTGGTTCGTCGGGTCGTCGGGCGCGGATCGATGGGGGTTGTCTGCGAGGCGGAGCATCTGGAGATTGGAAAGCGTGTTGCCATCAAACTCATCGATGCCTCGCTCGTAGGCATGACGGACATCGCCATCCGATTCCGCCAAGAGGCGCGCGCGACAAGCCTGGTCGAGAGCCACCATATCGTGCAGGTGTTCGACGTCGGGACGGACGAGCGATTGGGGCTCTACCTGGTCATGGAGTTTTTGACGGGTGAGGATCTCGCGACCGTCCTCGCGCGCGACCATCAGCTCCCACTCGACCGGGCGGTCCGCATCGCGGTTCAAGTGGCACGCGGGCTGGCCAAAGCGCACGAGGCCGGCGTCGTGCACCGCGATCTCAAGCCCGCGAACATCTTTCTGTGCACCAGCGAAGACGAGCACCCGCTCGTAAAAATTTTGGATTTCGGGGTCTCCAAAGTCGTCGATTCGTCGCGCGGCGGTTCCGGACCCGGCCTGAAGCTCACTCGCGACGGAATGGTGCTGGGTACTCCGCAGTACATGTCGCCCGAGCAGGCGCAAGGGTACACGGTCGACGAACGAACGGACGTCTGGGCGCTCGGGCTGGTTCTCTACGAAATGCTGGCGGGTCGGCCCGCCTATCCGGAGCTGCCCTCGTACGAGCAGTTCATCATCCACTTGGTATCGCACCCGCCCGATCCGCTCCCGCGCGTCGCTCCCTGGGTGCCCGACGAGCTGGCGACGGTGGTGCACGGGGCTCTCGAGCACGACCCGACTGCCCGCATCCAGAACTGTACCGAGCTCGTGAAGCTGTTGAGCGAAGCCTATCCGGTCCACTCCGGGCGCAGCGCCCGGCCGCCCGTGAGCGAAACGACCGATACATGGAGCGACCCGCGGCCTTTCGATCGCGGGGACCGTTCTATGCCGCCCCGGCGAGATCGCCATACGCCTTCCCGCTCGCCCGCGAGCGATACGACGCATTCGGCTGAGCCCGGGCCCTCCGGCGAACCCGTGCCCGCGGCGACGTCGACGTCCGGCGTTCGCGGGACGGTCGCCGATGCACCCCTCGAGGATTTCCAAGACGACGCCCCACAGTTCTTTGACCGCAAGATGCTCCAAACGCTGGAGCCGCCGGCCTCCCACACGCTCCCCGACGCTTCACTCACAATGGCTCCGAGCGAGCCGGGCGACCAGGCGCTGTCGCCCTCCCAGCGTTCGACTCGATTCCCGCGGAAATGGGCCGGGCTGGCTTTGCTCGTCATCGGACTCGTCGTGGTGGCCGCGCTCGCCTGGCGCTGACGGGCGCAACGAAGCAAGTTCGGCTTTGCGGAAGCTTGCTGTGTCCCCTGCCCATGGCAGTCTGGAGGGATGCGAGTCATCGGAAGGCGCGCCCACGGCTCTGGGGATCGGCGCGGTCTCGACGCGCTCGTGCTCGCATTTGGCGGCGGCGCGGAGAAAGGTGTATTCCGCTACAGAAGCCAGGACGAGGCCAACCGGGACCAGGAGCGATGGATGCGCGAACGCGTGCAGCGACGTATGAAGATGTGCGTCGCGTCGTCGAGCTCCTCGAACGAGAACACGTAGAATACGCGCTAATCGGCGGTTACGCCCTCGCATTGCAGGGCATCGTGCGGCTGACCGAGGACGTGGATATCCTGGTCGAGCCAACCCTCGAAAACACCCGTCGGTGGGTGTTGGCGCTCTCCGATCTGCCCGACGGCGCGGCGAAGGAGCTAGCGGGGGACGACACCCTGCACGAGGAGCTCTACGCCATCCGCATCAACGACGAGTTCACCGTGGATGTGATGAACTCGGCGTCCGGCCTGACCTGGCCGGATCTTCTTCCTTATCGGATGCGCGTTGATGGGATCAACGTGGTGTCGCTCGAGGGGCTGCTTCGCATGAAGGAGCACGGCAGGCTCAAGGACCAGGCCGACGCAGAAGCGATCCGGCACGCGTTAGGGTCCGGACGCGACTCGTAGGAATCCCAAATGGATCGACCCATCGCCGAGCCGACGGCCGGTCGATTGCCGCGAGCCGACAACGGGCTGAACGTTCAGGCGGGAGCGGCGGAGCCGAGCTTGTGAACCGAGGCGGCCAAACGCGACACTTTTCGAGAGGCTGCCTCTTTCGGGAGAGCCCCCTTGCTCGCGGCCTTGTCGATTGCGACCGTCGCCTCCGCGAGGGCTGCGCGCGCCGCCTTTTCATCCTTGGCCGCGATGGCGGCACGAACGGATTTCACGTGCGTGCGCACGGCGCTATTGATCGCGCGGTTGCGCAAGGTGCGGGTGATGCGCTGTCGGTTGCGTTTTTCTGCGGACGGGTGATTGGCCACGGGCACCTCGAAATGTCGGGCGCCGGGAGCCTAGAGGAGCCAGGCGGATTGTCAAGCTCGCGTCACGCTACCCGCATGGGCAGCAGCACACGAAACGCGGCTCCTCCAAGGTCGCCGGTGTCGACGGTGACCGAGCCGTGGTGCGCCTCTGCAATTCCCCGGGCGATTGCCAGTCCGAGTCCGGCTCCGCCGGCCGCCCGACCGCGCGCCCCTTGCCTATATCGATCGAAAATGGTGGCGCGCTCGTCTTGAGCGACGCCCGGCCCGGTGTCGGCGATCTCGAACGCGATTTGACGCTCCTCCCGCCACACCCGGACCCGCACGCGCCCGCCGCGCGGCGTGAACTTGAGAGCGTTGGCGACGAGGTTGTCCAGCGCCTGCCGGAGCTTTTGGGGATCGGCGTACACCTGCGCGCTAAGATCGCCGTCGAAGACGAGGGCAACGCGGCGCCGCGACGCGACCGGGGTGAAGACGGCGAGCATGGGCTCGATGACCGCTCCCACGCTCACCATGCGGGGCTCGACGGAGAAGACCCCCGCCTCCAGCCGACTCGCCGCCAGCACGCCGTCGACCAGCCGGGTCATCTCGGAACACATGCCGCGAATCTGGGCGACCGCGGTTTGCCGCTCGCCGGTTGTCAGGTCTTCGGCCTGCAAGAGCTCCGCGATCAGCGCAAGCGAAGACAGCGGGTGCCGCAGGTCGTGGACCAGCATCGCGACGTGATCCCGCCGCTGCGCGTCCAGCATCCGTCTCAAGCGAAACGTCTCGAGCGCTGCGCGCACGCGCGCCAAGAGCTCACGGGAATCGATTGGCTTCGTGAGGTACGCGTCGGCGCCTTCCTTCAAGCCCGCCTCGATCGCGTGAGGCTCTCGACGAGCCGCCGTCAGCATGATGACGGCCGGCCCGCCGCCGCGGCGCGCCCGCAGCCTGCGCAGCACCTCCACGCCGTCGAGGCCCGGCATCGACACGTCGAGCAGAACGAGCTCCGGCTCTTCCTCGTCCACCTTTCGCAAAGCGGCCTCGCCGCTATTGGCGGTACGTACGAGATGTCCGTCTTCCGCGAGGATCGCCTCGTAGAGCGCCAGCGCGTCGGGGAAGTCGTCGACGATGAGTACGTTGCCGCTGGTGTCTCCGAGCGCCGCGAGGGGGAGCGGTTCGATCACGAGAGCACTCCGCGGGAGTGCTCGGCGGGAAGAGCGCGGTCGACCGCGGTCGGTGCGGTGACTCGGGGCAAGACGAGGGTGAAGGTCGAACCCTCGCCTTCGACGGACCGCACTTCGATGTCCCCCCCGAGAGCCCGCGCGAGGCGCCGCGACAGGGCAAGGCCAACGCCCGTTCCATCGTAGCGGCGTCCGTCGCCCGCCTCGAGCTGATGAAACTCCTGGAATAGCTCGGTCAACGCGTGGGCCGGGATGCCGATCCCGGTGTCGCGCACGGCGACGCGAAGCTCGGTTCCCACGGCGCGCACGGTCAGGACCACGTCCCCCCGATCGGTGAACTTGATGGCGTTCGAAAGCAAGTTCAGGAGGATTTGCCGGATCCGCTGCGCGTCGGTGATCGCCTCGATGGATGCTTCACCCACGTCAGCCACGAGCCGGACCCCTTTGGCCGTGCTCAAGCTGTCTACCTCGGCCACACACGCACGGGCGAGCTGCGGCAGGTTCACCGGGGCGAGGCGCACCTCGATGCGCCCGACCTCGGCCTTGGCGAGATCGAGCACGTCGTTGATGAGGCCGAGCAGGTGTTCGCCGTTGCGTTTGATGCGCTCGAGCGATTCACGCGCGCGTGTGGAGAGCTGCTCTTTGGGCGACGTGGCAAGCAGATCGGCGAAGCCTAGAATCGCCGAGAGCGGCGTGCGGAGCTCGTGGCTCATCGACGCCAAGAACTCCGTTTTGACCTTGTTCGCGTGTGCAAGCCGCTCGCCCTGCTCGGCGAGGGCCACGCTCTTGTCGCGCATTCGGTCATGCGTCCAAGCGTTGTGCAGTGCAACCGCGAGCTGGCGAGCCGCCTCTCGAATGAACTCGGCCGCGTCGGGCGCCGGTTTGCCGATTCCCGCCAGCACCATCGCCCCGGCGCCTTCGTCGCCGATCGCGACGGGGTACGCCAGCACCCAGCGCAGCGGGGCGCGGCCGACTCCGAGCTCGAGCTCCGGAAGCGGCTCCGCGAGACCCTCGGCGTGCAAGAAGAGCGGCTCGCGCTTTTCCATGACGCTTTTCGGGAGCCCGTCGGCCCCGAACATCCGCGCGTCGAAGGCGCGCCCGTCGCAGGCCATTCCTTGCACGGGCACGAGGCGGCCTGCGTCGTCGAGTAGGTACACGACGCCGACTTGCGCGTCGGCGAGGTTCACCAGGGTTTGCATCCCGCCGGTGGCGAGGGCGCCGACGTCGAGTGTCTTCAACTCGCGCACGAACTCCGCGTAAGCTCGCGCGCGCGCGTCGCGGAGCGCCAAATCCTCGTTGGCTCGAGTCAGCTCGGCGACGGCGCGCTCGCGGTCGGCGAGCGTCGCGCGCAGCTTCGAGTCCTTCTCGAGCAGCAACGAGTTCATCTTCGCGAGGCTATGAGCCACGGCCCCGAGCTCGTCGCGGCGGAGCGGTTGCGGCGGGAGCGCCTCCAGCCGTCCCGTGGCCGCGAGAGCCTCTTCGATTTGGGCCGTGGTCCCGGCGATGTCGCGCGCGATCCAGGCGCCGCTTCCGAGTGCGATGACGATCGCCAGAACGAGGACTGAGCGCGTGGCGCGCTGCGAATCGCTCGCGGACTCGAATGCCGCTTGCTCGCGTGCGTCGGCCTCGCCGAGCGCGTGTTTTCGAAGGTCGGTCAAAATGCCGCGCATCTCGTCGGTCAGCACCTTCCCCTCGTCGGCCAGGTGCGCGTCACGAACTTCATGATCGCGCGCGCGAATCTGCGGCTCGCTCACCTCCTGGATCCACTCGCGGACCAGGCGCCCGAACGCCGAGACCCGTTCGTCCTCCATTCCGTTCTCCGCGACCGCCTGGGCCTCGGCGAGCAGTCCTTCGAGCTCTTTCCGGGCCTGCTCGTACGGCGCGAGGAAGCTGCGGTCGTTGGTGAGGAGGTAGCCGCGCTTGCCCGTCTCGAGGTCGGCCATCAGGCGCAAGAGCTGTTCGGCGTCGTCCGCGAGCTTCAAATCGTGCTGCACCAGTCGCTCGAACTGCTTCTCGAGCTCCTCGTGCGCCGCGTTTGCCCGCAGCAACCCCACCCCGAGCACCGCGACGACGACGAGGGAGCTCAGCAGAATACGCCAGAAAAGAGCGCTCTTGAGGATGCGCACGAAATGGAACCCTTGGGAGCTTAGCATTGCCCCCGCGGCAGACGCTCCCGCACCACGTTCACGTCGAGCGGCCGACCCACGCCCCCGCGCACGACAGCAGCCAAGCGATGGGCGCGAGCGCCAGCCCGAACACGACCGCGAACGGCGCCGCAAAGCCCAGGGCAACGAGCGTCACGACGAGCGCCACGACGGTGGCGAGGGCGGGCTCGAGCAGGGTGTGCACCCCGGCCGCGCGGGCGATGAGCCACCCACTTGTCGGGAACGACGCCAAGAGGCCGGCTCCGAGCAAGAGCGCCGGCGCCGCGGCGCCCACGTCGTGTTCGTCGACCGTGGACAAATCGATGTGGAGCAGGCGCGCCGCAACGACGCCCCCCGCGAGCCCGGCCAGCATCGCGCCGATGGTGACGAGGGCGCCGAGCAGCACCCAGCGTACTTTCACCGGCTGGTCCGCGCGCGTGAGCGCGGCCCGGACGGCCGACAAGCTTGGAGGCTGAGCGGCTGCCGACAAACGCGACCATCGCCGGCTCGACGGCGGTGCAAAGCTCGTAGACCGCTGGTGGCGAGCCTGAAGATCGCGCCACAAGATCCACGTGACGACGCCCATCGCGGCCAAGAGAGGCGATACCCCCAAGAGGGCCCCGGGACCCCGCCCGTAGACGAAATACGCGTAGAGGCCGCGCGCCACAATCGCCACGACGAACGCCGCGGGGAAGATCGGCGCGCGCATCCTGCGGTGCTTGGCACGCCCGAGCGCGTAGCCCCATAGGCAAGAAAAGAAGACGTGCGAGGGGAGGCCGAGCAGCGCACGCGCGACCCAAATCCCGCCGGTGAAGTGCGTTCGCAAGAGGAACGCGCTCTCGATCGCGGCGAAGCCGAGCGACGCAGCGGTCGCATAGACGACTCCGTCGAAAGGCTCGTCGACGTGCTTGGACAGAAGCGCAGGCCACGCTGCCGCAGCTTTGGCTGCTTCTTGGATGGGTGCCATGACGAAAAAGATAAAAACGACGGCGCCGCTCGCGCCCGCGCTCGACATGCCCAGGTCGAGCCCCGTCAGCGAAGCGGCACGCGCCGTGACCAAGAGCGCGGCGAGTCCGAAGGCCCCCCCGAGCAGGAACGTCGCAGAGACCAGCCACCGAGGTTCGCGGCGTGGATCGACACGGATCGCGAGCAGAGTGAAGAGAACGGCGGGGAGGGCCGCCGGCAGCAACCAGCGCAACGTCGCGAGCACGGTGGGTCAGAAATGGATTCCGAGATGCGCCGAACCGGTAACCCCAAATCCGACGCTCGAGCCGGAGCTCTCGTAGAGCGTTCTCACGTTGGGCGGCAGGCTGGCCACCGTGACTCCCGCCGCCGTCAGCGCGGCCGGAAGGGGCGGTATCGGCCGCTGGAGGAAAAGAAGCTGAGCATCGACGTCCGCGCCGATGGAAATGAGTTTCAGAAGATAGAAATCGATCCCGAACACCGGTCCCACGTCGAAGCCGTGGATGCTCACGTCCGGAGGTACATTGCCGGTCGCCACGGGGACTGATGCGGAGTTGAGCGAACCGACGAAGTTGTATCCCCCTCGCACGCCGAGGTACGGGTCGACGCGCCAGATGCGCGTGTGAAACTTCGCCTCGGCGCTCAGCTCCCAGAGGTTACCGATCGACGAGAGATCCAGGTCGCGGACGCGCACCCCGAGCGTGAGAAACAAGAGTCGCACCCCGGCCGCGACGCCGTACACGGGGCCTCCGCTCTCGGTCTTCTGGAGGGCGAGGTTGCTCGTGCTGAGCGATTCCATGTTGACGTACGCGCCCCCGATTTCTGCGTTGATCCAGACCCACTCGAGCCCGAGACCGCTGTCTTGGCTTTCGTCTCTGGAGACCGGAGGCGGCGTGTTGGGGAGCGAGGCGGCGGGCGGGTAGCTCGGCGGCGGTGCGGTCATGGGAGGCGGAGGCTCGAGCGTCTGCGCGCGCGCGGGAGAGCTCGACAGAACGAGCGACGCCACGAGCCCCGAAAAGAAGGGAGCGCAGGCGATCGGGGCGAATCTCGGCGTCATACCTTCTCCTCGATTTCGGGGTTGGACTCCGCGGCCTCGGCGTCGGGGACGCGATACGTCTCTTGGAGCCATTGGCCGAGATCGACCAGCTTGCAGCGCGGCGAGCAGAACGGAAAGGCCCTATTGTCCTCGCGCGGGGCCGCCGGGCGAGCGCAGATGGGACACGGCGGCATCGTCGTGAGCATAGCTCACCGCGCTCGCCGGCGATCCGATCCCCTACTCGGCCGTCGTGCCGCTGGGATAGTCGTTGGCCAGAGGTCCGCCCGCATCAGGGACAGCCATCGGTACGCCGTCGGCGGGGACCTCGGCGAGCGCGCAAGCTCGCTCGAGGAGTTCGACGACGTCGAGCTGGCGCACCTTGTCTTCGAGGTTCTTGCTCTTGACCCCGTCGGTCAGCATCGTCATGCAGAAGGGGCACGCGCTGGCTATCGTGCTCGGCTGCGCGCCGCCGTTCGATTCGAGGCCGAGCGCGTCGACGAGCTGGAGTGTGCGCTTGACGTTGACCCGATCCTGATTTTGCTCCTCCATCCACATTTGCGCTCCGCCGGCGCCGCAGCAGAGCCCGCGCTGCTTCGTCCAATACTCCGCCTCCACGAGCACCACGCCAGGAATCCGCTTCAGGATCTCGCGCGGGGGATCGTAGATTCCGTTGTATCGCCCGAGGTAGCAGGAGTCGTGGTACACGACGCGGCCCTCGACGGGGTTGCGCGGCACGAGCTTTCCTTCGGCGACGAGTCCCAGCAAGAAGTCGGTGTGGTGGACGACCTCCACGCGAAGGCCGAAGTCGGGGTACTCGTTTTTCAGCGTATTGAAGCAGTGCGGGCACGTGGTCACGACCGTGTGCGCGCCGCCCCCTTCCTTGTATCCGTTGACCACGGCGGCGTTGCCCTCGGCGAGCATCGCGAAGAGAAACTCGTTGCCGGCACGCCGCGCCGGGTCCCCCGTACAGTTTTCTTCTTGTCCGAGAATGGCGAAATCGACCCCCGCTTGCGTGAGGAGTTTGGCCGTGGCGCGCGCGATTTTCTTCGCGCGGTCGTCGTAGCTCGCGGCGCATCCGACCCAGAAGAGCACCGGCGCGGTCGGCTTGTCCTTCATCGTGGGGACGCCGAGCCCGTCGCTCCAGGCGGAGCGGTCCATCCGCGACAGATTCCACGGGTTGCCATTCGACTCCATGCCTTGAAACGGCTTCGCGAGCTCGTGAGGGAATTCGCCCCGGACCATCACGAGGCTCCGGCGCATGTCGATGATCTTGTCGACGTACGAGATGAGCACCGGGCATTGCTCCTCGCACGCGCGGCATGATGTGCAGGCCCAGAGAACGTCCGGGTGGATCACCTCCGGAACGAGGTTGACCGGCGACACGCCGAGCTCGGTCTCGCTCGACTGCTCGGTGATGAGCTCCTCTTCGCGCGCATATAGGTGATCGCGAAGCGCCAGCGTCAGGTGTTTCGGGCTGAGGATCTTGCCGGTCCTATGGGCGGGGCAATTGTCGGAGCAGCGACCGCATTCCGTGCACGTATAAAAGTCGAGTAGGGCCTTCCAGGAGAAGTGCTCGATGCGCGCAACGCCAATCGGTTGGGCGAGCGGGTCCGCGGACTCCCCTGCGGCTCCCACCGCCTCCATCAGCTTCTCGGCGCCGTCCGCGACGGGCACGAGACGCCCTGCCGGCCTCAAGCTTCGGAGAAAGACGTTGGGGATAGCGGTGATGACGTGGAAGTGCTTCGAGTGCGGCAGGAGGTTCAAGAACAGAAAAATGAGGACTTCGTGCGTCCAGAACGCAGCGTGCGCAATCGGGACGAGAGCCCCGGGCGAAAGTGCGCGAAAGAGGAAAGCGAAAAACGACCCCGCCGGCGCCGGCCACGCCGTCCACTCGCCCTGCCACTGCTCTCCGCCGAGCGGTGCGGTGATCGTGGAGACCGCGGCGCACTGGCGAGGCGTTCCGAGGTGCACCAGGAGGTCGCAGAGTCGCACCTTCTGCGAGGCGAGGACCAGCGACGCGCCGTCGTACATCATGTCCGTGACCATCAGCGTGAAGATGATCGCGATGATGCCGAGCCCCTCGAGTGTGAGGGCCATCCGCTTCGGCTTGACGACGAGGCGGTAGTAGAAAAATACGAGAGTGCCGCCGATGACCGACAGGCCGAGGCAGTCCTTCAAGAACTCGTAGGATTGACCGAGGGGTTGGGCCGGGCTGAGGCCCCAGAGATTGAACGGTGCGTAAAAGCCCCGGCCCCAGAGGACAATCTCGCGGAAGTTGAGGAGGACGAAGCCCGTGAAGATGAGCTTGTGGGCGACCCCGGCCGGATTGTAGTAATCCATTTTCTCTTGGCGGAATGCGAAGCGCCAAGTTCCGCGAAGACGCGTGCCGACGTGGTCGATGGCGCTCGGTACGGGTCTGCCAACGAGCAGAAGGTGCCAGCGGCGGCTCGCGGACCACGCAAACATCGCGAAAGCCGCAAAGATGAGAATCAACATGGCCGTGGGGCTCATCGCGGGATGTCTCCCATGGTCTCGCCTTCTATAGGGCCCCGGCCGATCGCGTCAAACGACCCTTGCCGCTTCGCGGCCGGCGGCGTCTTCGCGTAGGATGCCGCCGAGTGGCGCAGCCGAAGACCATCGACTTCTATCGCTGCTTGCGGCCGGTTCAGGATCGGTTCGTCGCGGCGACACGCCTTACAGCGCCTCCGGCGCCCCTTCTTTTCCGCAGGGCTCCGTTGCCGACGGCCTGGGTGCTTCTCGGCGCGAGCGCGGTTCTGGTCGTCGCGGCGACGTTCGTGCTCGTCAAGGGTTGGGGCGATATCTCGAGCCCCCTTGCGCTCCACCGAACGGCGATGCTCTTCGTCGACATCGTGCTCTATTCGGCAGCGGCGTTTTGTTTCGTGCACGCCGCGGTGGTCCTCCGTGCGGTCGAGTCGTTGCCCTATCGGGCAGGGACGTACGTCTTCCCGGCGTGCGTCGTCGAAGCGAGCGGCCCGGTGCTGCGCGTATGGCCCTTCGTCGACGCAGAGGCGTTCGAGCGACTGGCCCAGCCAGCGCTCGGCGTGCGAATGCGCGACGGCGCGCGTCTGGTCATTCCGGCAAAAGCGGTCGACGTCGAGCGCACGGAGGCGGCGCTGACCTCCTTGCGCGCGGAGCTGAATCGAGCCGTCGCGGAGGACGACGTCGACATGCTGGCGGAGCTCGACCCGCTACATGAGACGCGGATTTCGAGCCCCATCTCGTCGACCGAGGCGATGAAGCCTCTTTCGCCGATGTGGATGCGCTTCGATTGGGTTCTGGCCCTCGCGATCGGCGTCACGCTCGGGTTGGGCCTCGGCTCGATGCGCAACGCGTCGAGCGACGAGCGCATGTACCGAACGGTGGTCGCGACTGCGAGCATCCCGATGTACCAAAAGTACCTCGCGCGCGGTGGACGCCACGCAGACGAAGTGCGGGACGTTCTTCTCCCGCGTGCGCAGCTAAAGGAGGCGCAACGACAAGGAACCGTCGACGCCCTCGAGGCTTTCGCGCGAGCACATCCCTCCGCGCAGATAGCGCCCGAGATCGAAGCGGCCATCAAGCGCGCCCTCCTCGTCGAGTTCGACAAATCCAAAGCGCCCGGAACCATCGCGGCCTTGGACGACTTCGCCAAGAAGTACCCCGACAGCCATCTGGAGGCGGAGCTCGGCTCCGCCCGTCACGCGCTCTACGTATAAGCGCTCGCCTCGTGGAAGAAGAAGACTCGAGTCGATGCGACGACGAGCGCCTTCATCGAGCGCCTGCTCGCCGCCGCCGAGAAGGTGGGTCCGGCGTGCGACGTTCGCTTCCGATTCAAGCCGGCGAAGGCGCTCGACGAAGTCGACAAGCGCATTGTCAAGCATGCCTTCTATCCGGGACCCGACGCGCTGCCGTCGCACTACGTCACGCCGGATGCGCTGCGCGCACGCGAGCAGCGCGTGGCGCAGGCGCTGGCCGAAGGATTCGCCGCGTCGTTTCCCACCGATTTGCTCTCAGTCCGTGCCGGCGAGCCGCTGGCGGCGGACGCGCCGGTGCCCGCGGGGGCGCCCGTTCTCGTCATCGACTACGCGGCGGCGTGGTCGAACGCGTTTACGGCGAGCCCCAAACCGCGCACGGTCTTCGCCGGCATACGCTTCGATTTCGACGCGCGGTTCCTTCTTCCGCAGGGGGCGCCGCTGCAGCTCTCTTACAAGTCGCTGCGCGGCGCCGACCTATGGAAAGTCAAGGGAGCGATGACACTCGAGGAGTTTCACCGCAAAGTCTACGACGGCATGATGGACCATGCGTTCGACGAGTGGCGCAAGCGGCTGACCGATACGCTATTTCGGTGAGCGGAGCCGGCGCCTTCACCGGACCGTCGGGCAACCCTGAAAGACCCGCACGGGAAGCGACGCGGCTCCCTCGAACGCGCCGCAGGTGGCGCCCGATAGCGTGACGGTCTGTCCGTGAAGCGTCCACCCGTCCGGCCCATCGCTCGGCACGACCGCACCGTTGACGGCGACGTTCACCATACCTGGGTCCCCGGGGTTCTTCTCCAAGAGAAGCGTGCAGCTCTTCATCGCGGCGTCGGCGATTTGCGCGAACGCGTCACTGAGCGCGCTCGTGTCGGAGGAATTGACCTGGTAGTAAAGCGGCTCGCTCGGACGCGTGGTGCCGCCCGCCGTCGCGAGTTGGTCGAGCACGTCGGCATAGGGGGCGCTCCCGGGAATGCCCATCACGTACGTCTGGACGCCAGCTGTGCGGAGATCGGACACCGCTTCCGCGGTGGCGTCCCCGTCGAGGCAGCCTTGCGGATTTCCGGTGCAGCAGTTCGGGGTGCCGCTCATCATGCACTGAGGGTTGGCTCCGTCGATGTTGGTCGTACACTGATCGAGCGCGCACGGTGCGATGCTCGCATCGCAGTTCGGTCCACCGTCGGTGGCCAGAATCACGAAGGTCAAGCCGGGCAACGCTCCGAGCTTGTGCACCAGCGCGTGGAACGTTGCCGCGGTCGGAGTGCCTCCGTTGGGAGTCAGCGCCGTCGCCGCGTCGAAGGCGGCCTCCGTCGCTCCGGTCCAATCCCCGGGGCGCAGCGGCATCACTTCGATCCCCGCGGTGCACTCGGGGCCTCCGGGCTCGGGGAAAACGGTCACTCCGAAATTGGCGTTCGGCCCGATCGTGTGCACCAACCCGGCGACTGCGGAGCGCACGTTCGGCCACTTGCCGTTGTCGAGCATGCTGCCCGACACATCGAGAACGAAATACAGGTTCGGCACGTTCGGCACGATTGGAACGTCGGTGCCCAGGCACGCGCCCCCGTCCTGCGACCTCGGATCGGAAGGCAGCCAGCTTCGGGCGCCGCACGCGGTCGCGTAGCCAGCGAGCGCCAAAACGCCAGCGACCCTCGCCATCTTGGTGGCCGGCAACCCGCTCATCGCGATCCTCCCCGGCATGCCCTCATGAAGTAGCAATCCGGGAGGCGCCGCGCTACTCGCGCCCCACCGTTTGCTCGACTTCTTCTTCGACTTGGGGCGCGTCGCTCGCCTCTCTCTCGAGCACTTCGATCGCCGCGGCCGCCGCCGCCCGCTCGGCGAGGCGCTTACTTCGCCCCTCGCCTCGAGCGAGCGGTCGATCCGCGACCAGGACTTCGACCTCGAAGACCTGCGCGTGAGCCGCCCCTCGCAATTCCAAGACGCGGTACGTCGGAGCGGGCTTGCCTCCTGCCTGCGCTCGCTCCTGAAGGGCGCTCTTCGGATCGAGCACGCTCAGTGCTTCCGCCTTTTCGAGCAGTGCGCCGACGATGTCGCGCACCAGAGAGCGCGCTCCGGACAGGCCGCGCGCCTCGTAGACGGCGGCGACGAGCGCCTCGGCCGCATCGGCGAGCACGTTCGTCTGCTCGCGCTCGCCCCCCAACTTCGCTCCCCGCCCGAACCGAACGCAGTCGCCGAGGCTGACGCGGCGCGCCCAAGCGGCAATCGCCGCCGCGTTCACCAGCGCGCTTCGCATGCGCGTCAGTTTCCCTTCGTCGGCGTCGGTGTGTGCAGCCGCGAGCAGCTCGCTGACGCAGAGGCCGAGGACCGCATCTCCGAGAAATTCGAGGCGCTGATTGTCCGGTACCCCGGCCTCGTTGGCGAAGCTCGGGTGCGTCAACGCTTCCTCGAAGCGCGGGATCGGTCCTGGACCCACGATGGCCTCGAGGTACCCGCGGAGCCCGTCCGTTGCGGCCGCGAGGAGCTCGGGGTCGCTCATCCGGCGAGTTTGTCTGTGGCTTCCGCCGCGGCGAGATCGAGGTCGGTGACGCCGCCCGCGTCGTGTGTCGACCAAGCCACCCGTGCGCGCCCCCACCCGAGTTCGACGTCGGGGTGATGGTCGTGCTTTTCGGCGTAGCAGCCCAGGCGCACGACGAAGCCGAGCGCCGCCGCAAAGTCGGGAAAGGCGAAGCGCTTCGCAATTGCGCCCGTATCGGCTCGCTGCCAGCCGGTGTGGGAACCGACCCAGGCATCCACAGCACTCGGGTCCAACTTGGTGGGGCGGGGCATGGGCGAAGTGTACGCTGGTCCATGGAAGCGTACACGCGCGCAATCCCCGTTCAACGAGGCGGCCGTCGACGCTCTTTGGTCGGTACTCGAAATTCGTGTCCGGGCACGGCCGCGCGCAACGTGGAAAGACACTATGCTGATGTCGGTGGCGCTTCTTGCGTGCCCGTTCTGTCGCGAGCTCTTCGCGCCGCGCGAACGGCGCGCGTGCCCGATCTGCGGCGTCCCGCTCGTGCCCTTCGATACCCTCCCGCGCACGAACGAGGACGAGGAGGCGCCCCACGAGCCGGAGTGGGAACCGCTGCCGGTCGCGTACCCGAAGCGAGGGCGCGGCGCCCTGATCGCGCTCGGGGTGGCCGGGCTCATCGCGTTCGGCTCGCCGTGGGTCGACCTTACGATGCCCGACGTCGTGAAGTACTCGGGCTTCGACATCGCACACCGCCTCGGCTGGACCTGGGCCGCCGGCGTGGCCTGGTTCGTTCTGCTGCCCGTCGTCGTTACCCGGCGCAGCATCATGCAGATGCGGCGAGCCCGCGTGGCGGCGGCGTTCTTGGCCGCCATTCCGGGCACGACGGCCGCCCTCTTGCTCACCCGGCCGCCGCACGGGGGCTACGGCGTGCCGCTGCGCTTCACGTTCGCGTGGGGCCTCTACACCACGCTCGCGCTTTCGGCGCTGGCCGTCCTCGTGGCGTTCTTTCTCGGAGGGCGCCTCGACGACATCCGGGTCAAACGCGGCACTTCGGCGGGACGGGTCGTGCATTAGACCGTCGGTCGTGTCACACTGTCGGCGAGGGGCCGCCAGGGCTCCGAGCGCACGCGAGAGGTGTCCGATGCGAATCGCGCGTGACCGGAATGCGCAAGCCCGCGTCGAGAGCGAGGAGCTCCCCGATGCCGACGTCCCCGCGGCGGTCGTATGTGCGCTCTGCGGGAACGCGGACTGCGCGGGATGCCGTCCCGAGCTGACCCGGTCCGGAGTCGTATCGGTGGTCGCCTGGGAGCGCCCCGGGACGACGGGGTTCGCGAGGCTCTGGGCGACGGCCCGAGCGACCACGCTCGACGCCGAGGCGTTCTTCGCGTCCTTGCCCGACGGGCCCATCACGCCGGCGCTTCGCTTCGCGGTCGTGAGCGAGACAATCGCCGCGGCAGCCATGGCCGTGACCGCGCTCGCGGCGCTGGCATTGTTCGCCCCTTCCTGGATGGCGCACATGTTCCTTCACGAATCGGGGACGCTGGTGCGCCTCGCGGCCGCTGGAATCCCGTCTCTCGCCGGACTGCTCGTCGCAGCGCACGCGGCCCACGGCTGGGCGCTCGACTATGGCGCAGGGCGATCGGGGGCGCGCCGTGCGACCAGGCGGGCGCTGCGTTTCGGGCTCTATGCCGCGGGCTGGGATCTGATCATCGGGCCGCTCGGCGTCGTGGTCCTCTCCGCCAAGGAAGGGGTCCGGGCCGCGATGTCCGTCGCCTGGGTCGGAGTGGGGCTGCCGGGGCGGAGCGCACGGGCATTTCTGCGCGGCTGCTACGGACTCGAGGGATCAGCCGCGCGGCCGGCGATGCGCGCGTCGTGGGTGGCCGCGGCGATCGCCACGACCGTCGGCGCCGTGGCGGTCATCGGCGCCTTTCTCGCTGCATTGTTCAGTTGACGACGGAATTCGAAGGATCGGGCGGCGCGCGGCCATAGAGTTCTAGCAATGGCCTCGGGACGAAGCACGCGCCGCTCGCATTTGTCGCTGATTTTCCTGGGCCTTCTCGCTGAGGCGGCGCCCATGCTCGGGTGCGCCCGGGAGGGGACCAGCGCGAACGGCTTCGAAGTCGTGGCCGATGCGTCCGCGTCGTCCGTCGGGCCTGGCGGCAAGAGCAGCACCGCCCAGGCAACTGACGCCCAAACGCTCTTCACGTTCGTCGACGCGGCGGCGAGAGGCGCAAGCGGCAATGACGACGACGCCGCATCCGACGGCGGATGCCGCGGCGACGTGTGCAACGACGCTCCGGTGGCGGTATGCGGCGACGGCACCATCAACGGAACGGAGCAATGCGACGACGGCAACACGACTCCCGGCGATGGGTGCAGTGCGTCGTGCAGGCTCGAGCCCGGCTTTGCGTGCGGGACGCAGGCGACGGTACCGAACTCGGTCTGCCACAAGACCACCTGCGGCGACGGCGTCAAAGAGGGCTTCGAGCAGTGCGACGACGGGAACTTGATTCCCTACGACGGCTGTTCACCGACGTGCACGCTCGAGCCCAAGTGCAACGGGACGGGCGGATGCACGGGCGTCTGCGGCGACGGTCTGGTGTTTCCCCCCGAGCAGTGCGACGACGGCAACACGATTTCGGGCGACGGATGCAGCGCGACCTGCATGCTCGAGACGGGCACGGGGTACACGTGCACGAACGTCAATTCGCCGCCCGCGGGCACGCTCAACATTCCAATTCTCTATCGCGACATGCTCTATCACGTGTCGCCTGCCCCGCTTCCGGTTCCGGGGCCCACCGGCGGCGGACATCCCGATTTCAATTACGACACGTACAACGTGGGAAGCGTCTTGGGGCTCGTCTTTTCGCCGCTCCCCGCGGACGGCGAGCCGGTCTTGTCGTCGGTCGGAGTGCCGCAAACGCTCACGAACGCCGTGGACTTCTGCTGGTGGTACCACGAGAAAGGCTGCGCGGGCGCCGGGAGCACGAATCCGTACGACAAGCTCGTGTACCTCGACGCGACCGGCAAACCGACCACGCTCCCGTTGACCGAGACGGCGCCGGGTTCGAATATCTACAAGTACGCCAGTCTGGCTTTCTTCCCGCTCGACGGACTTGGCTGGAACGCCGGACTGAACCCGCAGACGAGCACGACCGCGAGTACGACCTGCTCGAACACGGGCGCCCACAACTTCTCGTTCACGAGCGAGCTTCACTACGTATTCACGTTCGACGCGGCCGTGGCCGCCAGCGCCGCGCCCACCGTATTCACGTTCAGCGGCGACGACGACGTCTGGGCGTTCATCAACAATTATCTCATCGCCGACCTCGGCGGCATGCACGACCCCTTGCCCGCGACCCTGACCCTCGACACGATCACCGCGGGCAAACTGGGGCTCACCGACGGCGGCTGGTACTCGATCGATCTCTTCCAAGCGGAGCGTCACACGTGCGGCTCGACGTACTCGCTCACGCTGGGCGGGTTCGTGCACACGATCACCCAATGCAAAGTGGTTTGCGGCGACGGCCTCGCCGCGGGCACCGAGCAGTGCGACAACGGAACGAACAACGTGCCCGCGTCGTCGAACGCCTACGGGCGAGGCGTCTGCACCGACATGTGCATGCTGGCACCGTATTGCGGCGACGGCATCGTCCAAGCGCAGTTCGGAGAGAAGTGCGACGGTGGACCGAACTGCGATTCGACCTGCCAGCCGAAGAAAGCGATGTGAACCGCCGCCCCTGGCGATCCCCCGGCGCTGCGGTTCATCCCCTTTTTAGAAGAGCACGCCTGCTTCGAGCGACATGGTCCACTGCCGCGCCCCGGAGATCCCCAGGTTCGCGTTCTCGCTGCTCGGGTCTTCGAGATCCATCGCGAATTGGCCTCCCAAAGAGAGAATCTCGTAGCGGTAGATCAACCCTGCGATTGCGCGCCAGCGGTGCACGCGTGCCCGTTGGAATGTCACGTTGTTGTTGAAGTCGCCGTTGTCGTTGATCGTCGCATTCGGACCCGTGATCAGTTTGTTGCTGCACACCGGCACACCGCTCTGCGGATCTCGACCTTGGTAGCCGCACTGCCGCAACGGATCGACGTCCGGCGTGAGATCGGCGACCGCCGAGTCGGCGAAAATGATGAGCCGCTGCCCACCGACATACGGCGTCACGACGGCGCTGTCGGCCAGCGCAAAAGGCTTCGAAATCTGTGCGTCCATTCCGACCGTCGTCAGAAAGAACTTCGACGATCCCACGAGGGTTCGAACGCCCGCGCCGATCGCGACGTCAGGCAAATATCCCAAGACGCCCGTTCGGTACCCCTCGAGGAGCGCCCAGTCCAAATCCGCCCCGCCGACCCATAGCGAGGTGTTCGCGAGAAATCCGACGACGCCTGCTATCTCCAGGCCGAAAGGAAGTCCCTTGCGGACGTCGAGCGCATAAATCTGAAGAAACGAGTCGGGATTCTTGTTGACCACCGAGAATTGGTGGGTGCTCGGATCGACGGGGCCCTGCGTTCCCGCGTGCCAGTACTGCGTACCCGTCCCGTCGACGGCGTTGGCATTGATATGGGCGAAGCTCGCCTCGAAACTCAGCGCGAAGCCTCCGAACCCCGTCGTGCGCGCTGGATGAAACGCGCTCGGAGCGAGGGCATAGCCCAGTTCGCTCATGACGTTGGCCCATGCGACATTGTTCGGAAGGCACGCGAAGGCATTGGGGGAAAGCCCCGGATGGGCGTCGATGAAGGCCTGCGGGTTTTGGGCAATCGTCTGGCACGAAGTGCCGCCCGGCAGGTTCTTCGGCTCGAGGAAGAGCCGCTCCGGAGCCAGGTCCATGTCGGCTGCGCGAGCGGAGCGCGGTACGGACAATCCGGCCAATGACGCGAGGGCGAGGGCGACCTTCCAAGTGCGGCGCAAGAGGGCTCCCGTGCGTGGCGTCCGGACCGCGAGGCTACGGTTTGCGCGCGGTGAGCGTCAAGCTCGTGTCCTTCTGCGTCCCCGTATGCGATGCCTTCGGCCGCCATGCCGCGCACGTCTTCGTCGACCCCGCGCCTCCGCGCCAAGCCGCTGCCGCGGCCCCTGCATGTCGTCCTGGTCGAGCCCGAGATTCCGCCGAATACAGGCAACGTCGCGCGGCTCTGCGCGGCGGTGGGCTCGCCCATGCACCTCGTGGGCACTCTCGGCTTCCGGATCGACGAGCACAGCGTCCGGCGCGCCGGCGTCGACTACTGGCATCTCGTGGATGTCCGGCAGCACGCGGACTTCGACTCGTTCTTGACTGCCTGGCAGGCCAGCGTACCGCCGTGCAATCTGCACCTCTTCAGCGCGACCGCGACGGCAAGCTACCTCGACGCCCCCTACGCGCCGGGCGACGCGCTCATCTTCGGCAAAGAAAGCGTCGGCCTCTCGGAGGAGCTCCTCGCACGCTTCCCAGACCGGGTGGTCGGCATCCCGACCATTGGCGCCGTCCGATCGCTGAATCTCGCCAACGCGGTGAGCATCGCCCTCTACGAGGCGCTGCGGCAGCTGGGAGTGCTCGCCGAAACGTTCGTCGGTTGAACGGACGGATTCGATGGTTGCGGCGCCACCGAAAGGAGCAGCGCTCGGCGCGGCTTGGGGAGGGGCGCGAACGCGTTCGCGTATGCTCGGAATGATCCGCCCTGGTTGACGGCTTCGATGACGGCGAGCCCCTCTTGCTCCCCGCCTTGGGCGAGGATGTATTCGACCCAGGCCCACCGCGCGCTCGTCGCGCGTACGTCCGCGCGTCCCTTGAGGCCGCGACGCAGCCGGGCGAGGCGCGCGTCGACGACTCCGATGCCGGCGAAGGGCGCCCCGCCGAGGGGCGTGTTGCGCTTCGCGCAGAATGGGGCAATTCCGAGCGCGACGGGAACGATCCGCGAGAGCTCCGTCGTGAGCGCGACGCATTCGTCGACGTCGGCGTCGGTTTCGCCGGGAGTGCCGATCATCAAATAGGCCTTCAGGCGTTCCATGCCATGCTTTTTCGCGAGCTCGGCGCACCGTACGAGGTGCTTGGGGCGCGCGCGTCGCTCGAGCGTGTCGCGTATCCGTTCGCTCGTGCCGTCCATTGCCGTCGTGAGCGTGCGGTACCCGACCCGCGAGAGCGCCGCCACGAAGTCTTCGTTCGAGGCGAGCCGGTCGGGGCGCAGCGAAGAGAGGCCGACTTCACACCCCCGATCGGCCAGTGCGTTGACGATCGAGACGATTTTCGGGTGATCGCTCACCGCGGCCCCGACGAGACCGACCCGCTTCGCGTCGCGCGGGATGGTATCGAGCACGACGTCCTCGGGCACGATGCGCATTCCCCCGTTGGTGCTGCGCCGCATGACGCAATACGTGCAGCCGCGCGAGCAGCCGCGTTCCGTTTCGATGAGGAACATGCCGGAGAGCTCGGTATGCGGAGTGCGGATCGTCGAATAGGCGGGGAGCACGGCATCGTCCTCTGCGCCCACCGGCGGAAGCACGGCGTGGTGCGTGGGGACGAAGACGTGCGGGATTTTCGCGATTGCGTCGAGCTGCGCGGCGCGCGACTGGCCCTCCCGCGCGGCCCGCACGACCTCGACGGATCGTGCGTCCGCCTCGCCCACGACGATCGCGTCGACGATCCCGGCGAGCGGAAGGGGGTTGGAGAACGTGAGCGGACCGCCCGCGATCACCAGGGGGTGACGCCCGTCGCGGTCGAGGCGCCGCGGAGGGATGCCCGCGGCCTGGAGCATGCGCACGACCCCAGCGATCTCGAGCTCGTACGCCACGCTGAAGGCCAGGACCGGAAGCGCGTCGATCGGGCGCATCGATTCATAGGTGACCGGGCGTTCGGGCCGACGCGCGGCGTCCTCCTCGCACTCGTCGTCGAGAAATGCGCGTTCGCAGGCGATTCCTGGCGCGTCCATGAGCGCGCGGTAAATGCGCTGATAGCCGAGGGAGCTCATGCCCACGCGGTACGGGGACGGATAGGAGAGTGCGACGGTGAAAGGCGCTTGCCGGGAAATTCGGCCCGTCTCGTCGGCCAGGCGCCGGCGGATGCGCTCGCTGAGGATGGGAGACGTCACTCGGTGGGTAAGCAATGACGGGCTTTGGCAGGCCGCGCAAGGCGGGCGGAAAGCAAACTAGCGTTTCGCTCGAATCCGTCCCCTCCGACCGAGTTCGAGATCCGCATTGACTTCCGCGCCCAGCAGGAGCGAGAGGCTCGTCAGGTAGAGCCACACGAGCAAGACAGCGACGGCGGCGAGGCTTCCGTAGTAGAGGGCATACGACGAGACCGACACGACGTAGGCGCCAAATGCCCACGACACGACCAGCCAGCACACGACGGCCGTGACCGTGCCGGGCCAGATGCGCCGGCCATCGCGCCGCGGGCGGTCGACTGCGACCCGGTAGAAGCCGCCGAGAAGGGCCATTCCGACGGCGAGCATCAGCGTGGCGGCGACGACTTTGCCGTGCGGCGAGTGGAACGCTTGGTGGACCGCGTGCTTTGGCGCAGCCGCAGGTGGCCCCACCGTATGGTGTGGGTGATCGCGCAAGAGCGAATCGACTTCCACGAGCACCGATGCCAGCGCACAAGCGACCGCGAGTCCGAGGACGACCCAGCCGAGGGCGATCGCCCTCCTTTTCCACCACGGTCGGGGCTTGACTTGGGCCGCGCTCTCGAAGACCCGCATCAGACTCTCGAGCCCGGCCGACGCGGCCCATAAGTAGCCGGCCACGCCGAGCGGCGCGAGCGAGGACGCGCTGGCGCGAGCCATACGCTCTATCTCATCGCGCACGATGGCCTCCGCGGCGCTCGGAATCACCTCGAGGAGGGGGCCGACGAGCACGTTGACTCCCTTCGTGCGCGCCACTTGGCCCACGAAAAATCCCGCGAGAACGAGGAGCGGCACCAGACTCAAAAAGAACCAAAATGCAACCCCGGCCGAGGCGCTGAAGGCGTTGTGCGCGCTCATGGCGCGCACGACGCGCGCGGTCATGCCAAGGGCGCGCACTCGCAGTGGCCGAGCCGCCACGGGAATGGAGGTCACCATGCGCGCCGGGTGCAGGTCAACGTGACTTCTCCCATAATGGCCTGGTGCGCACCTACCCAGCCCTCGGCCTTCCCCTGGCCGCGCTCGCTTGCGTGGCCTGCGCGCCGGTCGGCGGAGGGGGCGATCCCCCGACGGTCCACGGCGCGCTCTCGGCGCCGATCCACCCGGACGCCGGGTGCCTGGTCACCATCGATTCTCCGCCGCTCATGCCAGCCCTCCACGTTCCCATTCCCTCCGACATTCAGTGGGACTCCAATCCGCCGTCGAGCGGCCCGCACTACCCCATTTGGGCCGCGTTCCAGGCGTACACGACGCCCGTGCCTCGCGGCTACTACGTGCACGATCTCGAACATGGCGCCATTGTGCTTCTTTACAGCTGCGACGACGACGGGGGATGTCCCGACGTCGCCGCGGCGCTCCAGGCAGTTTCCGACGCGATCCCCACCGACCCATTGTGCGCCAGCGAGGGGGTCCGCGTGCGCACGGTCATCACGCCGGACCCCTTGATCGACGTTCCAGTCGCTGCCGCCGCCTGGGGTTGGACGTACACGGCGGCGTGCGTCGACCTCACCACGCTCCAGGAGTTCGCGCTTCAGCACTACGGTCAGGGCCCGGAAACCTTGTGCTCTCCGGGTACCACGGAGTTCTGACTCGTCCCCTCTCGCGAGACGGGTGCGGCCGCTCCGGGTCGACAGAAGGAGGAATGCGAATTAGTCCTGGGCGTG